>NZ_JAZGJN010000288.1:0-122134 GCF_038085095.1 Photorhabdus sp. P32
CTACACATGGTTTTATTCAACTCATTGTTATACACAGGGTTGTTGGCAGATAAGGTGTAGCGCCATTTTGGAAAGTGATTTAATGTTTTTTTAAACATAAAATATATCATGATGATTAATCTTAATAAAAAACTGGGGTAAAAACCCTCATTAAAACTTTATACCAGTTAACCCAAGAGTTAAAACGATCATTTTTAATAATCACCTAAAACCTGTCCATTATAAAACCATCAGTGAAAGATGAAAAATAAAGGTTGATTTTATTAATGCTTATTCCTCCTGGTAAAAACGGATAAATATGAATAAATTAATCAGATAGTCTATTTTTTCAAAAGGAACTGTCTTTAATAATGCATTCAACCAAGGAATAAATTTTTTCATAAACCCATTAAATCATCAATCATGAAAAATTTGAATAACAAAATCCTAAAATAAACGATTTAACAGCATACGAATTAAGTTACTTGCAGCGTTATTATTTTACATTTATTATACAAAACCGTGATAACTTAAATTGGCTTTACACCACTTTACCCCATCCAAGAACATATTTTTTTACTGTTTGATTTAAACCATTCCTCTTTTTATACTGCCAATGTAATTTAACGCTAAAATCAATTTATATCATTATTTTTCCAAGCTATTTTCACGCACTGTTAACGGTTAAATACCTGTCTAACCGTTACATATTTCTGACTTATTAACCCGCCAAACTTTTAACTATTGTCGATGCAATAAAGCGTTATTAAACATTAAAGAAAAGTTAATTAATCTGAGTTATGTTTAAGTCGTCACTCGCACCGGGAATAATCGCTACTGCGGCTGCCAGATAATCTAACGCGCTTTCAGCCTCGGCAAAGCCTTTGATATCACCAATGACCGGTACGAAGTCAGTACCAAGACTGACAACGTTTCCAGCTTGTTTACACGCCTCCCGTGACTGCTGACAAAAGGCTTGCTTTTTCTCCTCGTAGGCTTTGATTGTGCCTGACTTTTCTTTCTCTGCGGCGGACAGAAGATGGGCCAGAGAATTATACACAATCACTATTTCCCCGGCATTGGCGCCGCTGTTAGCCCCCTCTGCGCTATGAGTTGCAATCGCCCCCGCAACACCGCCGATGACTTTACCACCGGCCTGAATTGCCATCGGGTCGCTAAAGGTTTTATCCAGCGTTATAGCCGCCAGTTCTGCTGCTAATGGTCAGACAGTTCATCATTCAACTGGCTGAGAATGACTGATGGCTAAAGGAAGAATCCAGCTCTTGAGCTGGACTCTTTGAATAACAACAGGTTAAGGTTGATAATCTTCATATTCCCATGCAAAGACACGGGAAAGCTTTTGGGCTATTTCCATCCAGTCATCACCTTCGCATTGATCAATATAGTCCGTGATAGTTTTTTGGATTTCATCCAAATCATATTTACGTACCAGAAGTGTGTGCCGCATTAGTTCTGGCACCCATTGGTGTTTGCAAAACCATTCAGGGGTACAAACATTTACCTGAAAATAATTTATACCATCTTCTTGTTCTGGACCTATAGATAGAGTTAGCAATAAATTAAAACTATCAACTTCTTCAGGTACGAAAGTATTAAGATCACACCAATCATTTCCTAAAGTTTTTAACACAGCTTTCATCTTCTTATTTCTCTTTAAATACACTCAAATGACCATCACCAGTTTTAACTTTTTGTCCTGTTATTGGATTAATGGTGTACGTTTCAAAATTAGCCTGAAACCCTGTTGGATTTACAGAGATTGGTGCGTTAGGTTTTTCTTTGGGGTATCTATATACACGTGTACCATCAGCGCTAACTAAGCCAGTTCCATCGCTGATTGGTCTTGCACCATCACCAACCCATATCTTCCCTAACTGATCAGCTTCTTCACGACTTCCACTTCCTATGCCGAAGTTAACCTTACCATTATCCCCTTTAATCGCTGCGGCTAGTCTTGAATCCTGTGAAGCAATATTGTGCAAATTTTGTTTTGTCAAGTCATGCTTCAATTTCGGATAGGTTGCCGAGTTATATGCAGAGATTTCACTACTAGCTTTATTAATAAGCTTAGAGGCTTCTCCAACGTCACCTTTCTGTAAGGCTTTCTCTACCGCCTTGATAGTTTTCCCGGCGGCATCACCCGCTCCCGGAATAATCGCTACTGCGGCTGCCAAATAATCTAACGCACTCTGCGCTTCAACAAAACCTTTGATATCACCAATGACCGGTATGAAGTCAGTACCAAGACTGACAACGTTTCCAGCTTGTTTACACGCCTCCGGTGACTGCTGACAAAAGGCTGAAAGCCTACGTGATGTAGGCTTTCAGTTCAAACTTACTGGAAACTTTAACAGTTATTAAGCCTGTAATGATATTTTCGCCAATCGACCATCTTTGGCAAATTCTATATGTAAGACATAATCATTACTTTCATATTTTATCCATCTATTGATATACCCCAACAGCATATCTGTCTTACCACCGCCACTTGCCGATGGTTTTCCTTTTACTGCTACAATATCTTTTTCTTTATTATCGATTCCTATTCCCGGAGGGAATTCCCCTTGATATATCGAAAAACCCTCTTCTGGTTTCATGAAGAAAGTAATTTGGGTTACCAAATCATTTTCCAATAAAAACAATATACCTGCCTGAAAGAATGAATAGTAAACCCTCTCTCCTAACATATCAGCTGTAACTACAGGTAATTCACCAATATCTTGAGGTAACAGGACAAAAATATTATTCACACTCGATTCATTAACCATGCTAATGTAATCTTGCCATCTCAACACTATTCAGACACTCCCATCTGACGATTACGCTCTACGATCTTTTTAATAGCTTCGTCAACTAACTTAGGATCATATCCACGTTCTATCATATTAATTCTTAATGTTTCAGTATCACGACACACTGCTCCACATAAGTCTGCTGCGTCCTGATTTACCTGTTCTGATGTATTTTTACCTCTATAAGTTCGACTCTTAGCATGAGCATCTTTAGGAAGTTCAACAGCAGTAGCATTATTATATAAAGTCTTTTCTTCTTGAGGTGTTAGCTTTCTTCCAAGTTCATTCTCTTTGGCTTTCCTAAGGGCAGCGAAAGATGGAATATGATCGTGTTCAAGATTATCTCCGACTACGGTGGGAGTAATTCCTTGCCTTTGCATACGATCAAGTGAATGGCTGAAATAGTCACGATTTCTAATTATGGTTGGTTTGTTGTAAAGGGTTCTGACTGGAACAACTCAGTTCCTATATTAGCAAACCAGTTGTCATAAAAATAAAAGAATATAACCCCGATTGGATAAACTGTGCCTTAATCAGTTAATGTCTAACTTTTGGGGGACAGTTCACATGATCGGGGAATATTGATTTTATATTGGCATTTTTGCCAATAGCTCATTAACTTTAGTTGTATCTTCTGGATGAAACTCAAGATACTTTTCACAGGCCAATCTGACATAGTGATAACAAATTTCTTCACTAACTGTTATCGTATCTTCATCAGTTGGCGGATAACCAACAACAAACTGAACACCTTCAAAATATTCATCTTCACTATTCATGTCAGGGAAAAAACAATATACACCATCTAACATAAAAGATTCTTTTTGAACAATATTTTCTACGGCATCTAAAAAACGCTCGTCATTATACATAAGGTCAAAATAGCTTTTTATGATCCAGTCAAAATTAGAATGATCATAAGGTAGCTCAAATAAAAATTTCATTTATATGTCCTATTTTGGATGAAAATTACTTATCCCACCTGTTTTCTTATCAATATATACCCTAAATGTAACACCATCTGCTGTAGCATCATATGCTTGTTGACCTCTAGCTATAGCTTGTTTGTAACCACTGACAGCAGCTTGTTGACCTAACTCTAACATTTTCCGATCAGTAAAAATTTTGGGATCATAGATAATCTTTTCAAATGGTTTTGAACCATTACCTTTGTAAGTTCCTGTAAAATTTCCAACAGCATCTTTAGCAGGTTCTCTATATTCGATATGAGTTATTCCATTAACACCAGTAGGCGTTTCATTTACGATTTGTATTCCTTTGTCTTTTACAACACTATAAAAAACATCTGCATTGTGCCCGCCCGCAATTCCTGATTTTTGGGAAAAACCATCTACAGTCGCTAAATGCTTTGGCTGGTTAATCTGGAAACTAATACCTTCTGGGGTTATGATGGTTGTCGTTCCCTTTCCAACATACAATTTCTCATTTTCAATTAAACTAGCTACGGCATGGGTATCAGGTTTAGCATTGCTTAACAGCGGTTTTGAGGCATGACTCAATCCTTCTGCCAGATCCTTCGCACCTTCTTTGCTGTTACCTAATACTTTTACCGCTCCAGCAGCCAAAACACCGGTCCCAACCGCCGCTTCCGGCACAACCGTATCAGCAACAAAAATTCCCACGTTATTCAGGCACAGCGCCGGATTCGTTTTACAGCCTTCAAGCGCAACACGCCCTGCCGTTGCCATTTCAGCCGAACCCGCAATCAGTATATGACCGCCATAAACCAGCGCATAGCCGCCTGCCGCCACTGCGGTCACGGCAATCGCTGCATTCCGTCGCGCAACGACGCGCTCTTCCGCAGCTTTATCCCCTTTCTTTGCCGCTAATATATCTTTTTGATTATCTACCGATAACTGATACAACATATGCTCAGTCATGTTATTACGATAGACAAGCTCTGCGCTGTTTGCTGCGCTATAAGCGCCTTCCGGGGTATGACTAATGGTGCCCAAACCTCAACTCACCATTAAAAGGTTCTGACTGGAACAACTCAATTCTTATGCTGGCAGACCAGTTGTCATAAAAATAAAAGAATATAGCCCGATTGGATGAACTACACCTTAATCAGTTAGTGCCTAACTTTTGAGGGTGCAGTTCATAAAGCCGGAAGCTTCTTTTAACGTAACCAGAATGGTGGATCGTCTGGGCTTAAAGCATCGTATTGCTCAAGAGGGCGATCTCTATCTGTCATAAAATCAGGCATGTCTGTTATCACTATTCTAACTGGCTTATAAATACCCCAGTCTCCATGAAATCCTTGGGCGGATTTTATACAATGCTCTATTCCTTCAAAGTATTTAAAAAATCTGCATGCCTGCTCCTTTGATAATCTCTGACGGAGCTGCGTTATCAACGAAGATGCTTCTTCTAGTTCATGAAGATGAAGATACTTTTGGTAAAACTGAGACAAGATTTTTTGATCATTAATATCATGTATCTGTTCATTTAAAATAGAAAAAAAGTAGGTCATTTCTGATGCAGAACCAAGCTCCACAATAGAACTACCGCCATAAAAACCAATATGTTTCATGTTAGTTACCTTTTAAACTCGATTACCGCCGGATCTACAATTCCATTTGATCTTTGAACAATACCTTTAATAATTTCCCTCTCCTGTTCTAGCGACACAGTTTGCCCACGGATATCAATAATTACTCGCTGTTCCATTCCCGCAGGTAGATTTTTCTGCCGCTCAATCGCTTGTTTGGCAACATTATTAATCAGGCCATTTTTGTTCGTTGCAATGTTATAATTCTTCACTTCAACGCTGCAAATATTACCCTGACACCAGTCTGGACGAACACTGCCTTTAGTTCCATAGGGAACTTCCTTACCCTCTTTAAATGTAACCTGACCATTCCAGCCATCCCCTAAATCTTTCCCGACATCAATTTCTGATTTCCTGTGACTAGGGCGTGAAACTGATGCGATTTCATCACTGGCCTTATTGATCAGTTTAGAAGCTTCTCCAACGTCACCTTTCTGTAAGGCTTTCTCTACCGCCTTGATGGTTTTCCCGGCGGCATCACCCGCTCCCGGAATAATCGCTACTGCGGCTGCCAAATAATCTAACGCACTCTGCGCTTCAACAAAACCTTTGATATCTCCGACAACTGGCACGAAGTCAGTACCAAAACTGATAACGTCTCCGGCTTGTTTACACGCCTCCGGTGACTGCTGACAAAAGGCTTGCTTTTTCTCCTCGTAGGCTTTGATTGTGCCTGACTTTTCTTTCTCTGCGGCGGACAGAAGATGGGCTAGAGAATTATACACAATCACTATTTCCCCGGCATTGGCGCCGCTGTTAGCCCCCTCTGCGCTATGAGTTGCAATCGCCCCAGCAACACCGCCGATGACTTTACCACCAGCCTGAATTGCCATCGGGTCGCTAAAGGTTTTATCCAGCGTTATAGCCGCCAGTTCCGCTGCTAATGCCCCCACCGCTGC
Organism: Photorhabdus sp. P32; assembly: GCF_038085095.1. NCBI lineage: Bacteria > Pseudomonadati > Pseudomonadota > Gammaproteobacteria > Enterobacterales > Morganellaceae > Photorhabdus > Photorhabdus sp. P32. The sequence continues at coordinate 6,264 of NZ_JAZGJN010000288.1, forward strand.
CCCTTTGGCATTCCCTCCGCCAATCTCGGCAGCCAAGGCAGATACCGCAGCATGGCTAATCGCTTTACCCGGGACACCCAGAATCTGACCCTTATCACCAATCAATCCGGCTCCCTCGGCGTTAATCTGGTTACCCACATTGCTCAATAACGCCGCTTGCAGGTTATCCGTAAAACTGCCCCCGTTAATAGCCGTCCCTATGGTTGAGCTCACGACGGATTGCGCCGCGACACGTTGAGCTACCTGACTCCAGTTATGATTACTCAATAAGGGAAGCTGCGCTTTTACGGGATCGACAACGCCTTGTCCCTCTACTAATTTTCCCCAACCCATCGTGTGGTCCAGTCCCCCTAATGCGCCGCCCACGGCTATTTGGGTCACGAGGGATTTGACGGCGTCGCGCTTCGCTAAGGCGGCCAGTGTTTTGGTGAGATCCCCTTTATTTTCAACTAACGCCACCGCCGCCTGAGAGGTCAGCCCTATCATACCGCCATAAGCCGCCCCATAAACCGCGCTCGCCGTAGCGCCTGTAGCCCCTGTCGCCCCCACAGCGCCGCTTCCCGCCCAGGCAGCCAGGCCCGAACCCGCCGTGACCGCAGCGACGGCAATTGCAATCACTGCCCCCGCAACGGGGTTTAAGCTTTCGCTTTTTTTGTCCCAACTGCTGTAAGCGTCCTTAACCCGATTCCACTGGACATCATTGCGGTCTTGAAGATTTTTCAACCATTCCGTACCGGGGGCGTTACCCAGTACCCCTAACGCGTCTTCCAGTAACTGCCCCTCTTTCACTTTCACATCCGCGTTGATACCTTTCGCCGCCTCTACCGTCAGCGTACCGCCAACATGCACTGACGGAATGACCCATGTTTCCTCACGATGACCTTTATCGTGCTGCGTAATAAAAAAGCCTTTTGATGTGGTGAGGGTCTGCTCAAAATCAATATTTGGCATCGCCTTGAAGTTCACCTTCCCGGTCTGGCTGGTGATTTTCGCGTTTTTATCGGTTTCTATTCGACTCGCTTCTAATGTCACTTCATCTTTTGCCATCAGGTTAATATCACCACCGGCAGTAAATTCTGTGACTTTGTTGGTATGCTTGATTTGTATTTTATGCTCTGTTTTAGAACCAAATACTTTGCACGATTTTATGGGACCAAAACCTTTGCAGCTTTTCTCCGTTTCTTCCCGCCTATAGACCTCCTCCATTGCTTGCGCATAGAGAAAGCCGCCGGTTGCCGCGATATCCATCACGCCTTTGGCGATTAACTCCGTCGCCTGGAATAAAATACTGCCCTGGGAGCGAATGGTTAATGCGCCGCCACTATTCAGCCGGCTGGCGTGTTGCGTAAAGCGCTCAATATTCCCCTCGCGAATAAATTCTTGTCGCGATTCAAAGCGAACATTTCCACCCGCGGAAAGCAACATATCATTGCCGGATGTCAAACGGGTTCCTGATGTCAGCAGGTTGCCTGCGGCAACTAAGGTGAGATTTTTAGCAGCATTGATGGAGCCGGTTGCATAAAGGTAGTGCTTATCGCCATCATTAATCGGCGAATATTTCTGGGCAGAGAACAGTAAATCCCGGCCGGCGTTAACCGAGACGTTCCCCTGAGTCGAGGTTAATCTCGCTATACCCGCGATATCGCCCCCCGCACTGAGTTGCAGGTGATCACCGGCGGTGATTTGTGTGCCTAATTCGGATAAATCAACCGGAGTCATTCGTTCTTTTAATTCAGCGAGTTTGTCTAATCCATATGATTCGGATAAATAAAACAGACTCTCTGACGCCTCCGGCGTATTAGGACGAGACATATCAATATCGTGACCCGCACTAAGCATAACTTGTTGCCCGGCACTGATTCGCGCTCTGCGCAACATTAAATCATTTCCCGCAAACAGATTAATATTGCCCGCAGCGTTCAATTGACTTCGACTGGCATTCAAGTTACGGCCCGCACTTAATGTCAGATTGTGTGATTTATTTAACTGGGTTCCGAAGAGATCCAGATCGTTACCCGCTGAAATCCGCAAATGATTATTGGCCGAAATTGAGGGTAATGATATATCAGACTTATTCCATCCCATTTGGATGTCGCCTTCACGCACAAGAAGCTCTACATTTTCCGCCTTTAATTCGGCCTGACGAGCGGTGATATCTTTGCCCGCAATTAATGTCAGATTGTTATTCGCCGCTAATTTAACCCGGTCGGCAGCAATTTCATGACCCGCATTTAACGTAATATTGTTTGCTTTATCAAATAAAATACCCTGGAGATTCAGCTTGTGATTCGCGAACATCTGCAAATTATTGCTGGCCGAAATACGGGAATCATCCCCTCCCATCGGCATCCTGATATCACCTTCGCGCACCAGAAGCTCTACATTTTCCCCTTTCAGCTCAATTTGACGGGCGATGATATCTTTGCCCGCAGTGAGTGTCAGATTTTTCTGTGCGGCCAATTTAATTTGGCTGGCATCAATTTCACGACCCGCATTTAACGTTATGTTGCTTGATTTATCGAACAAAAGACCATAGAGATCCAGCTTGTGACTCGCGAACATCTGCAAATTATTACCGGCCGAAATACGGGAACTATCCCCCCACATCCGAATGTCGCCTTCGTGCGTCAGTAGTTCAACATTTTCTCCCTTCAACTCAGCTTGAAAGGCGTCAATATCTTTACCCGCAATCAAGGTCAGATTTCTCTTTGCTGCCAGTTTATTTTGGCGGGCATTAATTCTATGTTCGGCGATGACTGACAGATCATTGTCCGCTTTGAGGTATCCCATGCTGATAATGTCACCGGCATGAAGCAGAATATTTTTCGCCGATATGAATACAGTTCCGTTGAATTTATCAATAAAATCAGCCACCACATTAAGATCGGCTGAGAGTTTACCGTCCATCCCGTTGTTAAAGTCGCGGCCGGTTAAGATGAGATTTTTCTGCGCATGAAACTGGCTTTGGCTGTTATCCAGCTTGGTCGCATTGATATAAGCGTTCATGCCCGCAGTGACGCTGGCATCCCAGGCATTATTTAACGCTTTTGTGCGAATGATGATATCGCCATTATTAGTTTTCAACGTCGCAGAAGTGTTGCTAATCTCAGTGCTTAAGTTACCGCTCGCATCTTTTTGCAACCAGAGATGATTATTGGCCTGAATCAGCCCCTTATTCTGATTGTCTAAACGGTCAATAAACAACCGCACATCCCCTTCGGCGATAATCTTACCCCGGTTGTCCAATGTGTTCGCGGCCAGTGTAATATCTTTCCCTGCCTGCACCTGACTCTGTTCCGCCGTTTTAATGCCTTTACTGCTTACAGTGATATCGGTTTTGGCCTGTATATTTCCCAGCGTCATCTCGCCATCAGCAGTCAAACGGATGTCGCCCTGCGTTGCGGTCAGGTTGGTCAGATTGACCGCCTTGCCCGGCTCGGTACTGATCAGACGGATTTTATTGGCATACATGCCCCCCAATGACCCGGTATCAATCGCTCTCCAGGGGGCATAACCGTCCCCGACAATGGGGACAAGGGTCCCGCGTTTGAAATCAATCCGGTTGGGCCCTTGTGTCAATGTCAGGTTTTTCGCCTGTAGTTTACCGTTAAGCTGAGTGGTCCGGCTGATGATATCGACATCATCCTGCGCCGTCGCATCCAGCCCCTTTTCATCAACGGTAATGGCGCCTTTTTTCACCTCCAAGGCCGCTAATGCTCCCGCTTTATCAAACACCAGTTTCCCGGTCGATAAGGTGACCGCCGGGGTATTGATAAAGCCACAGCCATTACAGGTTATGCCGTTCGGGTTAGCGATAAAGACCGGGGCTTTTTGCCCCACCACTTCCAACAATCCCTGTAGATTTGAGGCTAAAGTCCCCACCACTTCATTAATAATCAACTCAGCCGATTTACCGTTAAAGTGAGGGTTTGCCCCAATTTGTCCCGCCAGTACGGATTGGGTAGCATCAGTAGCGTTATTTAACACCAGCCCCGAAGCCCCAACATTAAACTCCCGATAACGGTTATGTGAAACCCCGCGGGAATTAGGCGCCGCAATATGGATAATAGGCAGGTTATTTCTCACAGCAATCCGCGTTCGTTTATCCGCCAGTTGAATCCCGGGTATTCCACCAGCTATTTCTGGGATATTGATGTCCAATTGGGGAGCATTGCCTAATGCGAGGTCAATCAACGCAGAAGTCACCGGGGTATATTTCCCGTCGGCTGAGTACAACGCAGGGCTATTTTTGGCGACTGCGGCCATCCCTTCTGCCGATAATGTTGTCTCCGCCATATTGCCGCCGGCAATCAGGGTTAAATTGCTACCGGCGGTGACATTACCAACATAAAGCGAGCTACCACTGGTTAGGGCAATATCTTTCCCTGCGGTCAGAGAAATGCCCTCCAAATTTATCCCGCCGCCCGCGTGAAGATCAATATTCTCATCCGCTGCCAAATGCTGATTAATATCAATCCACTCATTACTCGCCACAAAGATATTTTTTACCCGGCTAATTAACGTATCTGAAAGCGATAATCCGCGTTCAGACAGAATACGCAGCGTATTAACCGCAGAAATAAGGGATAATGCCTGTGTGCCTTCCGGCGTGTCACTGCTTCCAGGTAAAACAGAAGTACTATAACCGTTGGAAATCAAGGTAATGTTAAGACCGGAGATATTCGCGCCACGCATCGTAAAACTGTTCTCGCCCTGTAGCAGGACATGGTTCCCGGCGTTGATATTTCCCCCATCTAAAGACAAGGCTTTCGTTTTAATGGCGACATCGCCAGCAGCATGAATTCGTCCCCGATTCTGCAAGGTATCGGTGGTCAATGTCAGATGTTGACCGGCTTGCATATGGCTCTGTTCCGCCATTGCAATGCCTTTACCGCGCATGTTTATGTCAGTTTTGGCCTGCACATCCCCCAGAATAACCTTACCGTCGGCGATCAAATTGATGTCGCCTTGCGTCGCCGTCAGGTTGGTGAGATTGACAGCCTTACCCGGCTCGGTACTCACCAGACGAATTTTATTGGCATACATTCCCCCCAATGACCTAGTATCAATCGCTTCCCAAGGGGTATAACCTTCCCCGGCAATGGGGACAATCGTCCCGCGTTTGAAATCAATCCGGTTGGGGCCTTGTGTCAATGTCAGGTTTTTCGCCTGTAGTCTACCGTTGAGCTGAGTGGTCCGACTGATGATATCGACATCATCCTGCGCCCTCGCATCCAGTCCCCTTTCGCCCAAGATGATGGCGCCTTTTTTCACTTCCAAGGCCGCTAACGCCCCGTCTTTATCAAACACCGGTTTACCGGTCGATAAGGTGACAGCCGGAGTATTGATAAAACCACAGCCATTACAAATCATGCCGTTCGGGTTGACGATGAAGACATTAGCTTTCTGCCCTACGACTTCCAACAAACCTTGCAGATTTGAGGCAAAAGTCCCCACCACTTCATTAATAATCAGTTCCGCCGATTTACCGTTGAAGTTCAGATTCGCGCCAATTTGCCCCGCCAGTAGAGACTGCACATCATGGGTCGCGTTATTCAATACCAGTCCCGAAGTGCCAACATTAAACGCCTGATAACGGTTATGTGAAACACCACGAGCGTTAGGCGCCGCAATATGAATAATAGGGCGATTGTTTTTCGAGGTAATTCGCGTTTGCTTATCCGCAAGTTTAATTCCCGGTACTTCTCCTTCTATTTCGGAGAAGTTCATTGTCAGTTCAGAACCATGCCTTAACGCACTTTCAATCAGCGCAGAAGTCACCGGCGTATACTTTCCTTCAACTGAATTATACTTTCCTTCAGGTGAGTGCAATTCAGCATTGTTTTTGTTGATGACAGTCGTCCCTTTTGCCGACAACGCTGCCTCAGTATCAATGATGTTACCGCCAGCATTCAGGGTTAAATTATTGCCGGCAGTGATGGTACTTCTCTCTATTGGGAATTGAAATTGTGGGTAAGATTGTTCGTCTTCTTCGTCACCGGCATTTCCATATTCATCCCGCTTTTCATAACCCTCTCCGTGTTCATTTTCATATTCATAGGGGTTCTCTGCTGTTATTTTACTTATATCAAGCGTGCCGCCACTGGTCAGCGTGATATCCTTCCCTGCCGTCAAGGAAATGCTTCGCAGATCGATAATCTTTCCCGCCTGGACCTCAATATTTTCATCCGCTTGCAATTGGCTGAGTTGGCGCAGACGCTGATTAATTAACTCTTGTTTAGCGCCGTCATTTAATGGACTCTGCTCATCATTAAAATCAATTAAATCTCCAGAGGCATAAATCTCAAGCTTATCATTGGTTGCCAAAAAGATATTTTTCGCCCGGTTAATCAAGGTATCTACGATATTAATAGGACCATCGGCGATAATGCGTAATATGTTATCAGCAGAAAGAGTGGTTAATACCTTTATTCCTTCCGGGGTATAGTCGTCTCCAGAGGCAACAGAAAGCAGCCCCCGGCTAGCTAGCAAGGTGACATCACGACCGGAAATATCATAGTCATTCACATCAAGATGCGACTTTCCATCCAGCATGACATGATTCCCAGCTTTTAAATTCCCCTGGCTTAAATACACTGTTTCTGCATCAACGGTTAAGTTTTGTTCTGCCATCATTGACGCCCGATTTACTAAGTCTCTGGCAGTGAGAGAAATGTTTTTCCCGGTGATTAAAGCCAGATCAGTGGGTCTCTCTCCCTGTTTAAAATGTTCTTTATCAAAATTAAAACTAAATCCATCTTTAAATACAGCCGTCAGATCCCCACCAGCACTCAGTTTACCGATGATATTTTCCTGATTGTCTTTTATCGCCTGCGTTGAAAAATTTTTGCCTGTCAGGGTGAGATTTTGTACCGCGCTTAATTCGCCAACATTATTTATCTCGTTAGCGGCAATGTTGTTATTTTTATTCGCGGTAATAATGGGATGACTTCGTCTGGTCGGGTTTACGTTATCAAGTTTAGTCGCTTTAATGGTGACATCACCACCCGCACGGATTTGACCTTGATTTTGCAATGTTTCGGTGGTCAATATCAGATTTCGACCCGCTTGCACATGGCTTTGTGCCGCCGTTTCAATGGCTTTGCTGTTGATATTGAGGTCCGTCTTGGCGTGTACCTCTCCCAAGATAATTTTACCCTCAGCGGTTAAACTGATAGCGTCTTGGGTTGTGGTTAAGTTAGTGAGATTAACCCCAACGCCCTTTTCAGTGGCAATCAGTCGGATTTTATTGGCATACATGCCGCCTAAAGCTTTGGTATCAACCGCCAATTGCGGTTTTGTCCCTTCTCCGGCGATAGGTTTAACCGAGCCGTCTTTCAAGCTGATACGGTTGGCCCCCTGAGTCATCGACAGGGTGTTAGCCTGAATTTTTCCATTCAATTCCGCTGCCCGGCTGATGATATCGACATAATCCGTCGTCTTGCCGTCCAGCCCTTTGCCGCCAATGGTAATCTGGCCTTTTTTCACTTCCAGCGCTTCCAGCGCGCCCTGTTTATCAAATTGGGGTTTACCAGTAGTCAGGGTTGCGCCGGCGGTATTAATAAAACCACAGCCATCACAGGTAATGCCGTTAGGGTTGGCAATCATCACATTGGCTTTATTGCCAGCGATTTCCAACTGGCCTTGCAGGTCAGAGCGGCCGCTGCCGGTCACTTCGTTAATAATCAGTTCCGCCGCTTTGCCTTTCAGGTTAGGGTTTGCGTTAAGTTGCCCTGCCAGTTGTGATTGAGCCGCCTGTGTCGCGTTATTGAGTACGGCCCCTTGAGTGGCAACATTAAACTCTTGATAGGTGTTGTGGGATATCCCTGCCTCATTCGGCGTAGCAATATTCACCACCGGCACATTGCCCTGATTTTGTACCTGTGTACGGCTGTTATCCGGTGTTATGCCAGCGGCCATAGCCGGGTGCAACGGCTGAATTGCCGTCAGGTAAATTAAAAGATAACTCGTGGCGCTAGCCACCGAGTTGTGGCGTTTATCCATCGTACTGTCCCTTTTCTTAATTTAAGTGTGACAAAGTCAGTGATGCTGACTAAATAAGCGACCCCGTTACCCACAGTCTGCCTTTGGTGATAAAACGGTCATATTCCCACAGAGAATATTGATAATTTAATAGTGACAACATTAAACCATTCTAATGTGAAATTAATTCATTGCATGAATATATAGATCAAAATGTGATCAACATTAAATTTTTTAATCCTGATAATGGGGAATTTGTTATATGAAATGTCGTGAAATCGCGGTAAGGCTGGAGATATTAAATTGTGACGGGATATTAAGGAAAAGAATCAATCTCGTACTACTCGCCGTGTTTCCCTGTCTCAATAGAAGAGACATCCATAGGAAAATTTAATTCATGAGATTTATAAATATACAATAATAATAAATTATTATATTAATGATAGTTTCAATTTGTTATTAATGAAATATCATTACACATAAAAATTTATTTAAATAAAATATAAATAAAAACAGTTTGTTAAATAAAAATATCGGTAATAAAAGATACTATTAGATTAGAAATAGCATGTAAAATATGGGAGAGAAAGGCGATAAATATATAAAATTAATTTATGTTTAAATCAATTTAACCAGTAAATATAAAAATATCAACACCAGTTATTATACTGGTGTTGACTATTATATTAGTAATTATTGATAATCACTGATAGGTGCGCAGGAACAATGCAGATTACGATCACCGTAAACATCATCGAGGCGTTTAACCGCAGGCCAATATTTATTGGTTTTGGTTTCTAAGGTTGGGAAAACCGCGATTTCACGGCTGTAACTATGGCTCCAGTCAGAAACCAGCTCAGCTTGTACGTGAGGCGCATTGACCAATGGGTTATCTTCCAATGACCACTCACCTTGCGCCACTTTGCCAATTTCAGCACGAATTGCCAGCATAGCATCAACAAAACGATCAATTTCCACTTTGCTTTCTGATTCCGTAGGTTCCACCATCAACGTACCGGCAACCGGGAATGACATGGTTGGCGCATGGAAGCCGTAATCAATCAAGCGTTTGGCAATATCCATCTCGCTGATACCAAATTCTTCTTTCAACGGTCGAATATCCAGAATACATTCATGGGCCACATAGCCGTTATGCCCCGTATACAGCACGTCATAATCATTCTTTAAACGAGCAGCAATATAGTTAGCATTCAAAATCGCTGTCTGGCTTGCCTGTTTCAATCCTTGCGAACCCATCATTCGAATATACATCCAGCTAATCGGCAGAATAGAAGCACTACCAAATGGCGCCGCTGAAACGGCTCTCTGTTCAGTAATGCCATCCATTTGAACTACCGAGTGCCCCGGCAAGAACGGCGCCAAATGGGCTTTTACGCCAATCGGCCCCATTCCTGGGCCACCGCCGCCATGTGGGATACAGAATGTTTTGTGAAGGTTGAGGTGCGAAACATCAGCACCGATAAAACCTGGCGCGGTAATACCAACCTGCGCGTTCATATTCGCACCATCAAGGTAAACCTGACCACCATACTGATGAATGATTTCACACACTTGACGGATAGTTTCTTCATATACGCCGTGGGTTGACGGGTAAGTCACCATGATGCAGGAAAGCTCGTCACCGGATTTTTCCGCTTTTTCACGCAGGTCTGCCAGATCAATGTTGCCCTCTTTATCGCAACTCACCACCTCAACCGTCATTCCCGCCATATGAGCAGAAGCCGGATTGGTGCCATGAGCAGAACTTGGGATCAGACAGATATGACGATGCCCTTCCCCATGACTTTCATGGTAACGGCGAATAGCCAGCAAACCCGCATATTCACCCTGCGCACCGGAGTTTGGCTGCATACAAACGGCATCATAACCTGTCAGTTGCACCAGCCAGTGAGATAATTGGCTGATCATTTGCTGATAACCCTGCGCTTGCTCTGGCGGACAGAATGGATGCAGTTGATTAAATTCAGGCCAAGAGATCGGTAACATTTCTGCCGCAGCATTGAGTTTCATGGTGCAAGAACCCAACGGGATCATGGCCTGATTCAGTGCCAAATCTCGGCGCTCAAGACGATGCATATAGCGCATCATATCCGTTTCGCTGTGATAATGGTTGAAATTCGGATGCAGAAGGATGTTATCACTACGCAACATTGAGGCAGGAATGGAGTGACTTTCCGTCATCAGCGCTTTATCCAGTACTTCAACATCTAGCTTGTCATCCGTGCCTGTCAGCACAGAGAACAATTTGACCAGATCATCACGACGGGTAGCCTCACTCAATGTGATACCCACCGCGCCGTAAATATCGGTACGCAAATTGATTTCAGCTTTCTCTGCCCGGACCAATACCGCCGCTTTATCCGCGACTTCAACCGTCAGCGTATCAAACCAAGTTTTGTGACGTAGAGTCAATCCAGCTTTCTGTAACCCGGCTGCCAGAATGTCAGTCAGACGATGAATACGGCCCGCAATACGTTTCAGTCCCTTCAAACCATGATATACCGCATACATCGCCGCGATATTTGCCAACAATACCTGAGCAGTACAGATGTTGGAATTCGCTTTCTCACGGCGGATATGCTGTTCACGGGTCTGCATTGCCATGCGCAGTGCGGTATTACCTGCCGCATCACGGGATACGCCGATAATACGTCCCGGCATAGAGCGTTTGAATTCATCACGGCTGGCAAAGAATGCTGCGTGGGGACCACCATACCCCATTGGTACCCCAAAGCGTTGAGCAGAGCCAAACACAATGTCAGCCCCTTGTTTACCCGGCGCAGTCAGCAGCACCAACGCCATCAAGTCAGCGGCAACACTGACAATGATTTTGCGCTGTTTCAGTTGTGCGATCAGATCAGCATAATCATGAACTTCGCCTGTTGTGCCAACCTGTTGCAACAACACGCCAAATACACCGTCCAGCTCCAAGACTTTGTCTGCTTTATCCACAATCACATCAAAGCCAAAGGTTTCAGCGCGGGTACGAACAACATCTAGTGTCTGTGGATGGATATCATCAGCAACAAAGAAACGGTCAGCATTTTTCAGTTTGCTGGTCCGTTTTGCCATTGCCATTGCCTCAGCGGCAGCAGTCGCTTCATCCAGCAAAGAGGCAGAGGCAATATCCAAACCCGTCAAATCGATCGTCACTTGTTGGAAATTCAACAGTGATTCAAGACGACCTTGAGAAACTTCTGGTTGATAAGGCGTATAGGCGGTATACCAGCCAGGATTTTCTAATAAATTACGTAAAATAACCGGCGGAAGCACAGCAGGCACATATCCCATACCAATATAGGATTGGTAACGTTTATTTTGGCTGGCGATTGCTTTCAGTTCAGCTAATGCTTGCTGTTCAGTCGCACCACCGCCGACATCGGGTGGCTCTGGCAACGAGATATCACGGGGAACAATTTTCTGTGTTAACTCATCGAGGGAACTTGCCCCCACTGTCTCCAGCATCTCTTTTTGCTGTTCGGCGGAAGAGCCAATATGACGGCGGATAAACTCGCCCTGGTTCTCGAGTTGGCTTAATGTCTGGGTCATTTGTTACTAATTCCTGAAGCTGGCCAGAAATGGCATACAAATAAAAACGCCCTGCTCACAATGTGAAGCAGGGCGACGGTAAGCATATTATTCTTCTTCGTCCAGAAGTGCCTGATATCCTTCGGCATCCAGCAAACTCGAAAGTTCACTTTCATCAGCGGCTTTAATACGGAACAGCCAACCTTCGTTATAAGGCTCGCTGTTAACTAATTCAGGCGAGTCATTTAGCGCTTCATTAACGGCAATAATTTCACCACTCAGTGGCGCATAGATATCAGAAGCCGCTTTTACTGATTCAACAACGGCGCAGTCATCGCCAAGATTGATTCCATCGCCTACTTCCGGCAAATCAACAAAAACCATATCGCCTAGCAGCTCCTGTGCATGCTCGGTAATACCTACTGTGTATTCACCATTACCTTCTGCACGAACCCACTCATGTGATTCAGCATATTTTAACTCTGCGGGTACATTACTCATTACCATTATCTCCTTCAATCCTGCAATCTACCCCTATCCGGCTATTTTGTGTTCCTGCGCACCAATCATGCCCACCGGGATAAATCGCTATTTACTCATCAAGTTATTATTCGATAAAAATGACTATACGAGAGGTTTACCCGCCCGTACAAAACTGGGTTTGACTACCTGAACCGGCATTTCACGATTGCGGATTTGGACAACCGCCTGTTCACCAATCCCCTGCGGCACACGAGCAAGGGCAATACTGAATCCTAATGTTGGAGAGAATGTACCACTGGTAATAACGCCAGAATGTAAGGCGCCCATCTCATCAGTAAAGCTAACCGCTAAACCGCCACGTAACACACCCTTTTCTCTCATCACCAAGCCAACCAACTGTTCAGCGCCCTCTTCGCGCTGTTTTTCTAGCGCTTCACGGCCGATAAACTGGCGCTCTTCAGGTTTCCAGGCGATTGTCCAGCCCATGTTAGCCGCAAGAGGAGAAATGGTTTCATCCATTTCCTGTCCATAGAGGTTCATACCCGCTTCAAGTCGCAACGTATCACGCGCCCCTAACCCCGCGGGCTTAACGCCGGCATTAAGCAATTTTTGCCAGAAATCCGCGGCTTGCTCTTTTGGTAATGCGACTTCATAACCCGCTTCACCGGTATAACCCGTTGTTGCGATAAATAGATCATCCGCCTGAATACCAAAGAAAGGTTTCATACCAGCAATAGTTTGTTTTTGTTCATTATTTAACAGAGACTGTACTTTTGCCTGAGCTTCCGGTCCTTGAACCGCGATTAACGCCAGATCATCACGAACCTGAATATCAACCGAATAATTGACTACATGCTCATTGATCCAAGCCAGATCTTTCTCACGGGTCGCAGAATTGACCACCAGCCGATAAAAATCATTGCTAAGGTAATAAACAATCAGGTCATCAATTACACCGCCAGAAGCATTAAGCATCCCGGTGTATAGGGCTTTACCCTTTTCTGTCAATTTAGCAATGTCATTTGCCAGCAGATAACGCAAGAAATCACGGCAACCCGTACCATGCAGATCCACAATCGTCATGTGGGAAACATCAAACATACCGGCATGAGTGCGGACAGTATGATGCTCATCCATTTGTGAACCATAATGCAAAGGCATCATCCAGCCATGAAAATCTACCATACGCGCACCACAAGCCAGATGCTGGTCATACAATGGAGTTTGTTTTGCCATTATTTCCCTCTTTTCATTTCCTACATGAAAACATACCGCGTATTAACCGACAGATACTGTGAATCATGAACAAAAAGCGGCTAAAAAACGCGACGCAAACGATATCTTAAAATGAAAGTTATCACTGAAAACCCAAATGAACCATAAGTAAAAATAGGGTTCAATTCAGTGACCACAAAAAAACGTGTTATGAGTATGCAGAATTTTCAACTATTAAAATGAGTCATAATACTCAAAATTAACAATTAACTTTAGAAAACACTCATTTTCTGTTACAAACTAACTGAAATATGAATAAAATCACCTATTCATATTTCAGCAAGATATGAGAAAAAGTTATCGATAAGCAGAGGCTAAATTAGATTTTTTCAGCCGAATAGGACTTAGAGGAGAGCCAGTCCGGCAAGTCATTCAACCCCATTGCCTGACGAAGTAATTTAGGTTTAATTCCCGGTAAATTATCTGCCAGAGACAACCCGACATCCCGCAAAAGTTTTTTCGCCGGATTATTGCCATCAAATAATTGGCGAAAGCCCTGCATTCCAGCGAGCATCACAGCAGCGCCATGTTTACGACGGCGCTCATAGCGACGTAAATAAAAGTGCTGACCAATATCTTTTCCCTGACCATGCAAACGACGTAATTCACCTATCAGTTCAGCGACATCCATAAAGCCCAAATTCACCCCCTGACCTGCCAATGGGTGAATGGTATGAGCTGCATCGCCTAACAGGGCCAGACGATGAGCCGCAAAATTACGGGCATAACGACCGGTCAGTGGAATTGTCAGACGCTCACTCATCAGTTCACATTGACCAAGACGCAGATCAAAATCTACCGCCAATTGCTGGTTGAAACGCTTATGATCAAACTGTTTGTACTGTTCTGCGACCTCACCCGGCAGTGACCAGACAATAGAACACAAATGGGAATCGGCAAGCGGCAAAAACGCCAAAACACCATCACCATAAAAGACCTGACGGGCAACCCCGCCGTGTGGCTCTTCGGTGCGAATAGTGGCGACCAATGCATGATGTTCATAATCCCAGAATGTGAGAGGGATATCAGCATGTTGACGCAACCATGAATGAGCGCCATCAGCACCAACAACTAAACGAGCAGTTAACATACGACCATCGGATAAAGTCATAAAAGCTTCATTTTCACCCCAAGCAACCTGCTTCAAAGCCGCCGGCGCCAAAATGGTCACATCAGATAAGCTGTCTGCCTTTTTCCATAATGTCTCACGGATAACCCGGTTTTCAATGATATGACCAAGATATTCCAGCCCATATTCAGCCGCACTGAATTGAATACGGCCAAAACTATCCCGTTCCCAAACTTCCATTTCTTGATAAGGACTGGCACGCATATCCAAGATCTGTCGCCACACACCAAGATGCTGTAACAGGCGCTCGCTAGCTGCATTAATCGCAGAAACCCGCAAAGCATACTCTTCTCCAGCAATAACAGGTTGAGCAGGCGGATAACTCTCCACCACCGCCACCCGCAAGCCACTGCCTTGTAAACCACAGGCAAGCGCCAAACCCACCATACCGCCACCAGCGATAACCACGTCAAATGATTGCATAATATAATGTCCTCTTATTTTGTCTGCTTTATCTGCGATCTGCGGTTATCTTTGGGCGATCCAACCTAGAGTCTGACGGGCCAGTATATCCCGCATAGGAGAGCATTTTTCCATCATCATCAGGCCAAAGTGACGCCCGATTTGTAATGGAAAATAACGATTGGCAAATATCCGTATCAATCCATCGGTAATATCGATGGTGTTTTCCCGATCTAAAACTCGTTGTTGTTGATAGTTGGTCAAAACCTGATAAGTACCAATATCCTGACCAGCAGCAAAAGCCTCAGAAACAATCTGAGCCAGTGTCATAACATCTCGCATACCAAGATTAAAACCCTGACCAGCAATCGGATGTAATGTTTGCGCGGCATTTCCCACCAGCGCCAATCGGTGGCTAATTTGTTGATTTGCAGTAGATAGTGTCAATGGATAGCTGTGACGCTGACCGGTTTCCAATATTTTCCCTAGTCTCCAGCCAAATGCTTGCTGTAACTGCCTAAGAAATTGCTCGTTATTCCAACCCGCTATCTCCTTTTTCCGCGCCAACTGATGGCACCATACCAGCGAGCTCCGCCCCCCGGACATTGGCAGCAAAGCCAGTGGGCCATATTCTGTGAAACGTTCAAATGCACTGCCTTGCGGATGCTCTGAAGTCAGTACATTTGTAATCACGGCAACCTGTTCATAAGCGCGCCGTTGCCACTGAATATTACAAGCGTGACCAATAGCAGAATGGCTGCCATCTGCCGCTACCAGCAATTCGCCTTGCAGGCGTTCACCACTGTCCAGAGTAACAGCGACCGATGACAGGGTTCTTTCAACAGCCATAACCCTGGATGGACAATATAGCGTTACACCAGGCGCATTTTTCAGTAATTTGAACAAACACTGCCCTGCATCATACAATTCGATAACACTACCCAAAGCTGGAATGTTATATTCCTTTGCATAAAGGTTCACAGGCCCTGCATGACCACGATCACTAACATGAACGTGAGTTATTGGTATCACATAATCTTCCAGAGCAGACCAAACGCCAATCTGTTGTAAACGCTGACAAGTACCGTAAGCCAGCGCTATCGCTCTGGCATCAAAACCGGGATGTTTCTGCTCCGGCTCTGCTGCTTCAATCAGGGACACATGAATCCGCCCCTTACTCAGGGAAGATATCGCCAACGCAAGCGTCGCGCCGGTCATGCCTCCACCAACGATAATCACGTTCATTCTTAACTTAACCCTGTTTTGCTTTCGCCATCAGAGCTTCAATCTCATCAGCTTCTTTAACGACACTGGCTGTCAGGTTTTCATTACCTGTTTCAGTGATCAAAATGTCATCTTCAATACGGATACCGATACCCCGATATTCCACCGGCACATCTGCATCCGGGGCAATATAAAGCCCCGGTTCAACCGTCAATACCATTCCTGGTTGCAAAATACGGTCACGCTCTACACCATAGTCACCGACATCATGCACATCCAATCCTAACCAATGACTGAGGCCATGCATAAAGAACTGGCGATAAGCTTTAGTTTCGATTAAGTGTTCAACTTCGCCGTGCATAATGCCTAGCCTCACCAACTCTTCTACCATAATCCGCACGACATGTTCTGTGACTTTGTTGATGCTGGCGCCTGGCTTATACAACTCCAATGAAATATTGAGCGTTTTCAGTACGATATCGTAAATTTCACGCTGAGCACGGGTAAACTTGCCATTGACAGGGAAAGTACGGGTGATATCTCCGGCATAACCCAGATATTCACAACCTGCGTCAATCAACACCAAATCACCTTCTTTCATCCTACTTTCATTCTCGGTGTAGTGCAGAATACAGCTATTTTCACCGCTCCCTACAATCGTGTTGTAAGCCGGGTAACGAGCCCCGTGATAAGTAAATTCGTGATGAATTTCAGCTTCCAGTTGATACTCAAACATTCCTGAGCAGCAAGCTTTCATCGCGCGCATATGGGCCTGAGCGCTGATTTCACCTGCCCGACGCATAATTTCAATTTCTGCCTTAGATTTGATCAACCGCATTTCATGCACCCAAGGGCGCCAGTCAGTTATCGTTAAAGGCGCTGAAAGATTACGACGACTGCCCTTTCTTAATATATCCAACGCCTGAAAGACAATTTCATCTGCGTAGGCAAATTCGCCTTGTGCGTGATAAACCACATCCAAACCATTCAGCAACAGATAAAGTTCTTCTTTGATATCATCAACAGGCAAAGCGCGATCAATACCCAGTTTTTCCGGTGCCGCTTCTTGTCCAAGACGGCGACCAAACCAAATTTCCGCTGTTAAGTCACGCGCTCGATTAAAAAGCACGCTATGACTATGCGTATCATCACTCTTAATTAATATCAGCACCGCTTCCGGTTCATTAAACCCAGTTAAATAAAGGAAATCGCTATGCTGACGATAAGGATGTTCATTATCTGAATTTCGTGGCGCAGGCGGGGCAGAAAAAATAATCGCTGCGCTGGCCGGAGCCATTTTTGCCAATAAAGCCTGACGGCGGGATAAATATTCTTGTTTGAGCATACCCTCTCCTGCGACTGAGTTAATTATTTTGCGTTCAATAAACACCAATTAATGCAATGTTGGTTTGTCATTTTTTGCGATTAAAACGGTTTTAGGTTCAGTAAAGGCGATATAACAAAGCTGCGCAGCTACCCGCACATATTCAAGGACCTCTTCCAGCGCCTGAGCCAACTCTTCTTGATCATCACCTTCTTCATAACCAAGCAGACCGATATTGCGCAAGTCACTAATAATTTCCCCGATCTCTTTTTTATCAGCGAACTTCGGTTGAGCAACTCCTAATCCCAGCAAAAAATGGTTAACCCATCCAGCTAATGCATCTGCTCGTTCAAACACATTATCTTCCTCATCAGGCAGCAATAAACCGAATGTAAAATTACTGTCATCCAGTGATTCAAATGTGATTTCACGTAATTCACGCAATTGTTGAGCTAATGGATAGGAAAAAGCGAGCCCATCATTCGCTAAGTCATGAACTAAGACCTGCCAACTACTGTCGCGATTACCGCCGCACAGCAGGCCGCTAATTAACCCATGCATCTCCGCTGCCGTCAGTGCCACTGACTGTTGATGCAATATTTCGTCAAAAGATTGATAATCTGGTAATGAATTCTGTATAGACATGTGTATTGGTCATCGTTGACGGTGTAAGTTCATGCTATGCTACCACCAAGGGGAGTCGCTATACCAGACAACAACCGTCGCTAATCGTGAGTTGTCTATCGGTATCGCGTTATAATGATTGGCGCCGGTTTCAATTCTGTAAATTCAGAATTAAAACCGGAGCGCAGTAATAAGTCAGGAAGGGGTCATGTCTGCACAACCGGTAGATATCCAGATTTTTGGGCGGTCACTACGTGTCAATTGTCCATCAGAGCAAAAAGAAGCATTACTGGCAGCGGCTGTGGAACTTGAACAACGTTTAGACGATTTAAAAGAGCGCACCAGAGTAACCAATACTGAACAACTGATTTTTATTGTAGCACTGAATATCTGTCACGAATTGGCACAAGAAAAAGTGAAAACCCGTGACTATGCCTATAATATGGAACAGAAAATAAAGATGCTTCAACAGACTATAGAACAAGCATTAGTGGAACAAGGTCGCATCACTGAGAGCGCTATTTCACCAAATGAATGAATTCTATTGATAAATCATACATTAGTGAGTGAATCATTCGAGAATTAGTTGCTTTCTGTATTTAGTTTCATACAATAGGTGTCATAAAGTTGCTTACAAGCGCTGAATAAATTTCTCTGAGATGTTCGTTAACGGGGAAAGTCCCCTGAGCCGATATTTCATACATTATAGAATGTGGTGCTCCGTAGTCTGGTGTGCATGCTCGGTTCGGCCGAGAAGCCTTAAAGCTGCGACGCTGCGTTCACCTTGAACCAAGGGTTCAAGGGTTACTACCTGTAACGGCATCTTGGAGAATCTCAACCTTAATCGCTACTGCTACCCACCGGCAGGTTCTATGCAATCAGAGTCCCTATTATCACTCAGACAAAGCATTAGAAAGAGAATACGCCAGCAACGCCGAGAACTTACTCCTGAACAACAATCCCTTTTTGCCAAGCAGGCTGCTGAGCGAACGATTAACCACCCCAAAATTCGCCAAGCCAATAAAATCGCACTATTTCTTTCGTTTGATGGTGAACTCGATACCCGTCCACTGATTAACCAACTCTGGCAACAAAATAAGCAGATCTACCTGCCCGTATTACACCCTTTCAGTTATCACCATCTGCTGTTTTTAAACTATCAACCCGATACCCCGCTCATCAGAAATCGCTTCAATATAGAAGAGCCACCGCTAGATGTTAAACAAGTTTTACCATTATCAGAACTGGATATCATGATGATTCCTCTGGTTGCTTTTGACCGCACAGGGCAGCGACTCGGCATGGGAGGCGGCTTTTACGATCGTACTCTGAGCCAGTGGCAACAAAAAAATTTCTATCCGATAGGTCTGGCGCATAACTGCCAGTTAGTCGATACACTGCCATCAGCCGAATGGGATATCCCATTACCCGAAATCATCACACCTGAAAAAATCTGGCAATGGTAGTAAAAAATGGGCGCCTTATACAAAGCGCCCATTTATGATAGTTCAAAATAATCAGTAAAGCAGACGAGAACGGATAGTGCCCGGCAGTGCTTTCAGTTTCTGGAATACCATTTCAGCTTGAGCAGGATTTTCAGTCACAATATCGATAACCACATAACCCATATCCCCACTGGTACGCAGATATTGAGCGGCGATATTGATATCCTGTTCAGCAAACACTTGGTTAATACTGTTCAATATACCCGGACGATTTTCATGAATATGCAAAAACCGGTTGGTATCATCAGCATGAACAGGAAGAGACACTTCTGGGAAGTTTACTGCTGATAAGGTAGAACCATTATCAGAGTATTTCGCTAATTTTCCTGCGACTTCATAACCAATGTTTTCCTGCGCTTCCTGGGTAGAACCACCGATATGCGGGGTCAGCAACACATTATCAAATTTACACAGCGGTGACTCAAACGGATCATTATTAGTTGCCGGTTCAACAGGGAACACATCCACAGCCGCCCCTGACAGATGTTCACTTTCCAATGCATCACATAATGCCGGGATATCCACCACCGTCCCACGTGAAGCATTGATCAAGATAGAACCCGGTTTCATCAGTGTCAGTTCCGTTGCACCAATCATATTTTTCGTTGATGGCGTTTCTGGTACATGCAAACTAATCACATCGCTCATATTCAGTAATTCTGACAAATGACGTACCTGATGGGCATTACCTAATGGCAATTTGTTTTCAATATCATAAAAGTAGACATCCATACCAATATTTTCAGCCAGAATACCAAGCTGAGTACCAATATGACCGTAACCTATAATACCCAGTTTTTTCCCACGCACTTCATAGCAGCCCTTAGCCTGCTTATCCCACACTCCTCGATGAGCTTTCGCATTCGCTAAAGGGATACGACGCAGCAGTAACAGCAATTCACCAAGAACCATTTCAGCAACCGAACGAGTATTAGAAAATGGCGCATTAAAGACAGGAATACCACGTTTTGCCGCCGCTTTCAGATCAACCTGATTGGTGCCAATACAGAAACAACCTACAGCAACCAATTTTTCGGCTGCCTGAAAAATCTCTTCGGTCAGTTGTGTGCGGGAACGGATACCAACAAAATGGGTATCACGAATTGCCTCTTTTAACTCTTTGGAATCTAATGCTCCCTTATGATATTCGATATTGCTATAACCGGCTGCTCGCAGATTTTCTACCGTGCTTTGATGCACACCTTCTAATAGCAAAAATTTAATCTTATCTTTTTCCAGAGATACCTTAACCATTTATCCTGCCTATTGTTACGCTTCGTTACATTTAAGATTCATTCTCTCAACATAACAAAAAAAACGAACACAGCAATATAAACGATTGCTATTCTTGTCACATAAGTCTTAACAAAGTAGTTATTATGCGGAATAAAATGATCCGAAAAAGAACAAAATTAGGATTTGGATTAAATAACAATCAGAGATATGAAATATATCACTAAATTCTTCACCTATTTTAAAAGTGAAAAAATTTTTAAGGGCGAAAAATTTCGCCCTCTACGAATAATATTATTGAGTGATGGTTTTCACTCCATCAAGTGTTCCCATCAATATAATATCCGCACCACGGTTAGCAAATAGGCCCACAGTCACCACACCTGAGATACGATTAATTTTATTCTCTAACTCAACAGGATCGAGTATGGCTAGATTATGCACATCAAGGATTAGATTGCCGTTATCAGTCACAACATTCTGACGATATTTTGGTACTCCCCCCAATTTAACCAACTCACGAGCAACATAGGCGCGAGCCATTGGAATCACTTCAACCGGCAGAGGAAATTTACCCAATACATCAACTTTTTTAGAAGCATCAACAATACAAACGAATTTTTTAGCTATTGCAGCAATGATTTTTTCACGCGTTAATGCAGCACCCCCGCCTTTAATCATCTGCATATTGCCATTGATTTCATCCGCACCATCAACATAGATATCAAGGGAATCCACTTCATTACAATCGAATACAGGAATTCCCAAGCTTTTTAGCTTCTCAGTAGAAGCCTCAGAGCTGGATACTGCCCCTTCAATCTGATCTTTAATGGAACCGAGGGCATCAATAAAATGTGAAGCCGTTGAACCTGTCCCCACACCCACAATTGTTCCTGGTGTAACAAATTCGAGTGCTGCCCAACCTACTGCTTTTTTCAGTTCGTCCTGAGTCATATCAATTCATTGCCTATATCAGTTACCAGTTACAAGGAAAGACCTCGACTAGTATAAACTTTGACGGCAACAAAGAAACCGCAATTCAATTAAAGTTGAGTAGGATAAGTTATGGGAAATATAAGATTAAATGATGCCAAAAACCCGCCATATGGCGGGCTACAAAAAAAGTGATGTTTATGCAGCTTCTTTATTGCGACGACGACCTTGCTTTTCTTGGCTTGGCGCCTGTGCATGTTCTTCCAAAACCGGCCCCACTTTCATAAGAAAATCCAAAGTCTCTCCAGCTTTTTTATAAGTTTGAATGGTATCGAACATCGGTTCTTTTTGTGCTCTCATAGCAACACCTCTAAAACAACTTCACATTACTGAACTGATTTAGTCATACGGGATAAAAATTCCCCGACAAAATCTTTCTGTTATGGTCATAGCAACAAATTTAGTAAGACTTCACCTTCAACCAATCTAAATAAACAACATAACTATTCTACTTGACTTGGTCTATCTGGACACTATAACGCACATATAAACGCAGAGATTTCAAAGAGCTAACTCCTTAGACCTACTTTTCAATTTTGCTGTTAATGTCTTAATATCACATGACATTACATATCCACAACGCTCTAGCTCAAAACCAAACGAACGATAGTAAGCTATTTTATCCTTAACGGGTTCATGAATCCTGACGTCTTCACCATCAACCATATTCATGAAAATCAATGTTGCATACAGAGTATACAAAAGCATCTTTCTATGCAACGGGTGATTTTCTGTATCCTTCACAAAATTTTCCAATACATGGATATTAAAACTCTTATCGTTCAAATCATATGTCGATAGGGCGACCCCAGCCGGAACAGACTCAATTTGGAGATTTTCTCTTGATGTGACAAATTTTATACATAAGCTGAAACAGTCATGTCGATTACTGATCTCTGTAATATAATAGTCCCAATTAAGCTCACCATACGCTCTTGTTAACATGTTTGCATCGCTGTCAGAGATAGGACCAACTGCCAAATCTATTCCTCTCTGATCCATATATAACTGCAAAGTATTATATGTTAATTGTGCAACATGTTTCAGTGACAGCATAAAAAGCAACCTTACCCATATTGTTATTAAATAGCCAAAAATAACGCTTTTTTAACAATTTTATTGAAAAACCACACTTAAGCGAAACATGCAAACAATCTTTAATCAGATCAAAAATTCATCATTAAGCCAAAAACAGTTTCACCCAGTGATTTCTCCTGAGCATATCGCCTATTCAACCACGTCAACAAACTTAGACTTCAAAAATGGAACCACCTTCCCAAAGGTTACTAACCAACAAAAATTTATCCAAATGGGGTATAACATGAGTAATTTCTGGAAGGTAGGATTTTACGGCCCGCCAGATAATTTCCTCATCCATCAGGAAAATATGGCATAGTGATATTCAGAAAAATAAACAGTGCTACTCAGCAAAATTAAGTGGAGAATCTTTCTACAATGAAACGCCCTGACTACCGAACACTACAAGCCTTAGATGCGGTGATCCGAGAACGCGGTTTCGAGCGTGCCGCCCAGAAACTCTGTATCACTCAATCAGCAGTTTCTCAACGTATCAAGCAGTTGGAAAATCTGTTCGGTCAGCCTCTGCTGGTACGCACTGTTCCTCCGCGCCCCACCGAACAAGGACAAAAACTACTGGCACTATTACATCAGGTAGAGTTGTTGGAAGAACAATGGTTAGGCGATGAACAGGGTACAGATACTCCATTGCTGCTTTCATTGGCAGTCAACGCTGACAGCTTAGCAACCTGGCTGTTACCGGCTCTACACCCGGTACTCGCTGACTCACCTATCCGGCTCAATATCCAAGTTGAAGATGAAACCCGGACTCAAGAACAGTTAAGAAGAGGCGAAGTCGTTGGCGCGGTCAGTATTCAACCGCAACCAC
Source organism: Photorhabdus sp. P32 (assembly GCF_038085095.1). Classification (NCBI taxonomy): domain Bacteria; kingdom Pseudomonadati; phylum Pseudomonadota; class Gammaproteobacteria; order Enterobacterales; family Morganellaceae; genus Photorhabdus; species Photorhabdus sp. P32. The sequence continues at coordinate 29,894 of NZ_JAZGJN010000288.1, forward strand.
TACCTAGTTGTCTGGTCGATAAATTAGGCGCCCTGGATTACCTGTTTGTCGCCTCACCAGAATTTGCTGCTCGCTATTTCCCAAATGGGGTTACCCGTTCGGCGTTACTAAAAGCCCCTGCGGTTGCATTTGATCACCTGGATGATATGCATCAGGCATTTTTACAACAGAACTTCGAATTATCGCCGGGTAGCGTTCCATGTCATATCGTCAACTCATCTGAAGCCTTTGTACAACTGGCAAAACAGGGCTCCACCTGTTGTATGATCCCTCATTTACAGATTGATCAGGAATTGAGAAATGGTGAACTGATCGACCTGACACCGGGTTTATGTCAGCGCCGGATGCTCTATTGGCATCGTTTCGCACCAGAAAGCAGGACCATGAAAAAAGTGACTGACGCCCTGTTAAAATTTGGGCGTCAGATGTTAAGACAAGATGACACTGATTAAGGTTTTAGTTCAAACACAACATCAACCTGATCGCTGAAATTGATGCTATCCTGCTGGTAAGTTTCACCCACTCCAGCAGCAGCACCTCCCGCCATCATCACATCAGAATTGCGATACTTCATATGGTCAATCACCTCTGGCGCCCGGTAATTGATACTGTATATCGAACCAACTTGGCTATTAAAGCCTTTCGCCAATGCATCAGCTTGTTCAATCGCATTCTCAATGGCTTTCTGACGGGCTTCGTCACGATATTTTTGCGGATTGTCCACCCCAAATTGAACAGATACGATTTCGTTCAAACCCGCTTTTAATGCACCATCTAGCAGATCATTAAGTTGATCTAACTTACGAACCTTCACCTCCACTGAACGGATCGCACGATAGCCTTTCAGCACTGATTTGCCAGATACATTGTCATACTCATAATCAGGTTGAGTACGCAAATTCGCTGCATCAATATCTTTCTTTTCAATACCGTTCTTTTTCAGAAAATCAAAATATTTAGCAACCAGTTCATCAACCTGCTTTTTAGCTCCAGAAGCATCTTTAGCAGAAATATTGACGTTAATCATCAATGTTGCTATATCCGGTTCTGCTTTCACTACCGCATTACCAGAAGTAATAACATGAGGGACTCCGGGTAAATCAGCAGCCTGTGCAGCCAGTGGCACCCCGGCACTTAACATAGCGGCCAACCCTAATGATTTCAATTTCACACAACCTCCGAAGAAAACCTGTTACAGAAAATGTTCATCCCACGGAAAAACCGAAATATACATGGGATGAATAAAACACTAACACAGAGACTGCATGCAAAGAAGTGTCCAGCTCAATCAGAAATTAGTAATCCCTGCTTAGCAAGTTGCCATGCGATATACCACATTATGACACAGATAAACCCATTAATAATCCGTTGAGAAAGCGGCTTACTTAACACAGGGGAAAACCATGCGGCCAGCAATGACAGAGAAAAAAACCAACTAACAGAGGCACTTGCCGCACCAAAAGTAAACCAGGGCCTGAGTTCTGAAGATAACTGACCACCAATACTGCCCAAAACAACAATGGTATCTAAATAAACATGCGGATTTAACCAAGTGACCGCAAAGATAATCGCAATTACCCGCCAACGGTTTTTTGCTGTACTACTCGCCTGCATCTGTTCAACATTGGCAAACAAAACCACACGTAAAGCCCCCCATCCATACCAGAATAAAAAAGCAACACCTCCCCAGGTGACAAGCTGCAAGAGTAAAGTTGACTGACTAAGTAATGCACTACCACCAAATACACCGACACCAATCAGAAAACCATCACTGATCGCGCACAAAGTTGCACTCATCAAATGAAATTGTCTCTTGCTACCTTGCTGCATAACAAAGGCATTTTGTGGACCAAGAGGCAAAATCATTGCTGCGCTAAGAAAAAAACCCTGCACAAATGTCGATAACATAAAAAAACTCCTCGATAATTATTCACTTTGCTATTTCAATGTTCAGAATATTAAGAAGAATAGCGCATTAGAGGAAATAAATGCTTCTAATTGATCATAAGAAATTTTAATAACCAACCAAAAAGCAGATTTTTACAGGAGAACCATTTGATTAATTCAAAGGAAATCAAGCTAATACATACTAAAAGCGTTAATGAATCTATCAATTCTATGAAAATAAGAGGAAGAGGTTATTTTGAAAAAAATTATGGGTTTCATACTGTTAGTAATCATTATTATTGCTATTCTTACTGTCAGAAACTACTATTTACTGCGAAATGATGTTGAAGAGGCATTAAACCACTATGAAACAATTGAATACTATATTGGTACAGCAAATATTACAGACGTAACACTCAGCCATTATCAACCGTTTTTATGTAAAAAAGGCTGCGAGCGTTTTATTCTAAAAATACAGGGTGAAAAAGGTGATGGGATAGTTGCTGCTGATATTAATCTTCATACTTCAGATGTTTCATCCGCTGTCCTTTGCTTATCTGATAACAAGAAAATAGCACTGACAGAAGATATCAACGATGATTTTATTAAAAACAACCTTAATACCCTATGTCAATAAAATAAGCCAAGAGAACAGAGCGTCCGCGCTATCCATAGCGCGGCGCTGATTTACTGGTAAAATTTACTGTCTATTCACTCCATCAGAAGGTTATTATCCAACGTCCTCTGATTAATCACACATTTTATTCCGCGCCATAGCCTGATTCTGATGCAAATAAACATCCATTTGTGGATAAGGAATACTGATATTGTGCTTATCCAATGTACGTTTAAAATTCTCCATCAAATCCCAATAAACCTCCCAAGCATCACCATTGGTCGTCCATACACGCACAATAAAATTCAGTGAAGAAGGCGCCATTTCATGCAAACGAATCGTCACGCCTTTGTCATGCTGAATACGGTTGTCTGCGGCAATAACATTGCCTAATACTTTTTTGACTTCATCAATATCCGCATTATACGCAACACCGACCATAATCTGAGTTCGACGATTCGGTTCACGGCTGGTATTAATAACATTATCTGCAATAATTTTCCCATTCGGAATTACGATGATTTTGTCATCCGCTGTACGCAATGTAGTAGAGAAAATCTGCACCTGAACAACCGTGCCCTCAACCGCGCCCAAAATAACATATTCGCCCGCACGGATTGGACGAAAAGCCACCAGCAATACCCCTGCGGCAAAGTTGGACAAAGAACCTTGTAAAGCCAAACCAACAGCTAAACCAGCAGCACCGATAACCGCAATGACCGAAGCCGTCTGAACACCCAATTTGCCCAAAACTGCAATAATAGTGAATGCAATTATCGAATAACGAACAATAGCAGCTAGGAAATCTGATACCGTTACATCAATGCCACGCAATGACATAACTCTTTTCACGCCCTTACTAATGAGTTTCGCCGCCATCAACCCCAGAACAAGAATCAGAATAGCAGCAACAGTATTGACCAGATATTGAATGATTAAATCCTGATGATTAATAAGCCAATTTGTAGCTTGATTAATGCCACCAGACAGATTGATATCTTCCATTAAAACCACCTTGATTCTTTAGCTATTCAACTATAATTGAGTAAAATCACTCGATGACTATCCTTCATAACAACCATTAACAGTAAGAAAAAACTATCGTGCCAGAGAATGCTTTTTGTCTATATACAGCTTTTTACCAATCGTTTTTTAAAATAAAGTCCCGATAATCATTCAACATATCAATAAAATCCTTAGTACCACAAAAAGCCAGGCTCTCATTATCGTAATAGCTCATGCCCTCCTCCATCGAATCAGTTTCAAACTCAAGCTGATTAGCACGAACCATAATCTCTTCGTCATCCATTAGCAGCGTATATTCGTGACCCACAAGTTGCCATTGACGTTCACTGCCTTTAATTTCAGCCAGCGCGGCGGCAACCTTATCTATCACCGTTAAATCACCTTTAACTTCTTCATTCAGCCACTGACCAATAGCTTCATGATCCATTGAGAACCGGCTAGTCACCTTCCCAGTAACATCCAGCAAAAATTCGTATTCCATCATCACCTCCGGTACGTCTTTTCATTTTAATATTTGCTAACAATTCTGCCCCAGAATCAACCCACAAACTGATAAGAAGTGGGAGATTAAAGGCTCTATGCCGACACAACGGTAAGGTTTCCACCTAGGATAACCAAAATGTACACCCCAAGTTATTCTTGAGGTTTGTGTCCGCTACGGCTTTCATCGGAGGATGAGTTCAGCCTCAGTGCAAATATAAACAAATGCACTATGATTAATAATATCTCAGAGAAACAAAAACAGCAAAATCGAACACATGTCCGCTAATCGATGAGGTATATTCAAGAGTCTTGCAATACAACCATTTATTTTCTATCTTGTCTGGAAAAACAAAGACACCCTGTAGGAGCCATTATGATACGTCATATTCTTTTGTTAAAATTCGCACCCGAAATAAAAGAACAACAATTAACGACGATAAGAGATACCGCGATTTCTATGTCGCATCAAATCAAAGGTATTTCTGCCATTGAGTGGGGAGGTAATGTAAGTAGTGAAAATAAAAATAAAGGTTTTACACATGCCATCACCATGACATTTGATGACCAAAAAGCTATTTCAAACTATTTGTCTCACCCAGCGCATGACAAATTAAAAGATCTACTTATAGGTTCTGTCGCTGATATCATTGTCTTTGATTATGAAGTGTAATTTTCATTTCTAGGGAATAACTATCTGCTAATTAATGTTCAACATAACGAATATTGCTGGCGCACCTAAAAGTAATTAGACGCGCCGATTATCGATAGAAATAAAATTACGCAGATCTCCATAGAGAATTTAAATATTTAATCAATAATTAAATACCACATAAAAAGTTTTTAACCCTACCTATCAGATAATAGCTTGCTGTAGAATCAGCATTATTTATAAAAGATAATGAGATAATAAAATAGCGTATTTTACCTCCCATTTTAGGATGCATAAAAAACCATTTTAAAAAGAAGAATCGCACCTACTTCATTGAAAATAAAATAAAAATAATATAAACATGACGAATTAAAACAGTATAAAACCCGTTTAAACCGACATATTTAAGTTATCGTTATTTTGTATAATGAATGCAATACAATAACACTGTAAGTAACCCGATTCATGTGCTGTAAAATTATGTGACTGGGAATTATGTTATATTGACAATTAAGTTTTTTCTGTTTTTATTTTTTAGATTTAAAACCAGAAAGAGTAACATGCCTGTTAATAGTATTAAAATCAAACCCCATTTTCCTTCAATAATTTTTGATACCGATAAATGTTTTTATTCTTTTTAACTGATGATTTTCCTAATACGGTTAATATTGTTATTTATCACATTATTAATCAATTTAAAATCCATTTTTCCTGATACTTTCTCTTTTCATGTCAGTTATAGCATCGAGTTTTTTATCCACTTTTAAAAATCCTTAATCACTACTTTTTACTTTTAATGATTAAAGTTTTTATCTACTTTTTCACGATACGTTTGCCCTTTTTTCCAGATTTTAAAACCATACTGACAGGCAAAAACGACCTTTTTAACACTCGTTTTATCATTGATAAAAACTCAGCAGTAATAGTCGAGACGCTAAAAACCAGCAATCTAAAATGGGAGGTTTTTACCTCCCATTCATTGGCATTGCAATATATCGGAATTACACCGCGGTTTGGAAAATCACATCATCCGCTTTTTCAGTGTATTGGTTCAGTTGATCAAAATTGAGATAACGGTAAGTATCTTCCGCGGTCTCATCAACCTTATCCATAAATTGCTGGTACTCTTCCGGTGTCGGCAGACGTCCCAACAGAGAAGCTACAGCCGCCAGTTCAGCCGATGCAAGGTAAACATTCGCACCCGTCCCTAAACGATTCGGGAAGTTACGAGTCGAAGTGGAAACCACAGTTACACCGTCAGCAACGCGTGCCTGATTACCCATACATAAGGAACAACCAGGAATTTCAACCCGTGCTCCACTCTTACCAAAGATGCTGTAATAACCTTCCTCTGTGAGTTGAGCTGCATCCATTTTCGTTGGCGGAGCAACCCACAAACGAGTTGGTAATTGGCCTTTATGTTGATCCAATAACTTACCGGCTGCACGGAAATGGCCAATGTTAGTCATACAAGAACCGATAAAAACTTCATCGATTTTGCTGTTAGCCACATCAGACAATAAACGGGCATCATCTGGGTCATTCGGCGCGCACAGAATAGGTTCTTTAATTTCGGCCAGATCGATTTCGATAACCGCTGCATATTCTGCATCAGCATCGGCTTCCAGCAGTTGAGGATCTTTCAGCCAGTTTTCCATACCCGTTACACGGCGTTCCAGTGTACGACGGTCACCATAACCTTCGGCAATCATCCATTTCAGCAACACAATATTGGATTGCAGGTATTCAATAATCGGCGCTTTATCCAATTTAATGGTACAGCCCGCCGCAGAGCGCTCCGCAGAGGCATCCGCCAGCTCAAATGCCTGCTCAACTTTCAGATCCGGCAAACCTTCGATTTCGAGGATACGGCCAGAGAAGATGTTTTTCTTACCTTTCTTTTCAACCGTCAGAAGACCTTGCTGAATCGCATAATAAGGGATTGCATGAACCAAATCACGCAAAGTAATACCGGGCTGCATCTGCCCTTTGAAACGAACCAACACAGATTCTGGCATATCTAAAGGCATCACCCCCGTCGCAGCAGCAAATGCTACCAGACCAGAACCCGCCGGGAAGGAAATACCAATTGGGAAACGAGTATGAGAATCACCGCCCGTACCAACGGTATCAGGCAACAGCATACGGTTCAGCCATGAGTGAATGATGCCGTCGCCGGGACGCAGAGAAACACCGCCGCGATTCATAATGAAATCAGGCAAGGTATGGTGAGTAGTGACGTCAACTGGCTTAGGATAAGCCGCCGTATGGCAGAATGACTGCATTACCAGATCCGCAGAGAAGCCCAAACACGCCAGATCTTTCAGTTCGTCACGAGTCATTGGGCCAGTTGTATCCTGAGAACCAACAGAAGTCATTTTAGGTTCACAGTATTCACCTGGACGAATACCCGCCGTGCCACATGCCCGGCCAACCATTTTCTGAGCCAGGGAGAAACCACGACTACTTTCCTCAACCGCTTTCGCCTGACGGAAGACATCGCTGGGGGGTAAACCAAGAGACTCACGCGCCTTACTGGTCAAGCCACGGCCGATAATCAGTGGAATACGGCCGCCAGCACGAACCTCATCCAACAATACATCTGTTTTCAGTTCAAATTCAGCCAGTAGCTCATTGGTTTCGTGGTGACGTACTTCCCCTTTATATGGGTAGATATCAATCACATCCCCCATATTTAGTTTGGTCACATCTATCTCTATTGGCAGCGCACCAGCATCTTCCATCGTATTGAAGAAGATCGGCGCAATTTTACCGCCCAGAACAACGCCGCCGCCACGTTTGTTTGGCACAAATGGAATATCTTCGCCCATAAACCACAATACTGAGTTAGTGGCCGATTTGCGGGAAGAACCTGTACCCACAACATCACCGACATAAGCCAGCGGATAGCCTTTCTTATTCAGCTCTTCAATTTGTTTGATTGGACCAATAACACCAGCTTGATCTGGGACAATCCCTTCGCGAGCATTTTTCAACATTGCCAGAGCATGCAGCGGAATATCAGGGCGTGACCATGCATCCTGCGCGGGAGATAAGTCATCGGTGTTTGTTTCACCCGTCACCTTAAATACCGTGACTGTAATTTTTTCTGCTAATTCAGGGCGTTCCAAATACCACTGCGCATCAGCCCAAGATTGCATAATTTGTTTGGCTTGTGGATTACCTGCTTTTGCTTTTTCTTCTACATCATAGAAGTTGTCAAACATCAACAAAGTATGAGAGAGCGCTTTAGCTGCAATTGGAGCCAGTTTTTCATTATCCAGAGCATCAATCAAAGGATGAATATTATAACCACCTTGCATCGTTCCAAGCAGTTCAACCGCCTTTTCTGGCGTGATTAGCGGTGAAATAGTTTCGCTTTTCACAATGGCGGCAAGAAAACCGGCTTTTACATATGCCGCTTCATCAACGCCTGGGGGAACACGGTTAATTAGCAGATCTAACAGGAAATCTTCTTCACCTTTTGGTGGGCTCTTCAGTAACTCAACCAGCGCCGCCGCTTGTGTCGCGTCCAATGGTTTAGGGACGACGCCTTGGGCTGCACGCTCGGCTACGTGCTTGCGGTATTCTTCTAGCACGACTTTCTCCTCGCTCTCATTGTCATTTTATCTACCCGGCTCTGCACCCGCCTTAGAACCTGCCTTAGAACCTGCCTCATAAAGCTATCGTCTTTGCGCAACAACATGTGTTTTCGCAACAATAGCCCCTCCAGGGACAGGTTGTTAATTATGGTTCCGGGTGCCAGGTCAGAGGATTGCCAGCATAACTCTGCAAGTGCAAACAAGTTATGCCCAGCTTCGGGCGTCCAGCATACCAAAATTTGAATGCGATGTTAATTCGTTCACATAAAAGTAACATTAACTGATAGTAATATTCTGAATTAACAGCAGACAAAGCTATTAAAACAGATTATTCCACTGATTTTTGCCAGTAACACCTATAAAAGCCATACTTTTTATACCGAGTTTCTTCAAACAGGTCATACCAGAATAAAAAACGGCTTTCATATCAATGAAAGCCGCTTCGGTAAATTAGACTAATCGATTTAAGAAATTATTTCTTTTTCTTTGCTTTCGCATTTGGCAAATCAGTAATGCTGCCTTCAAAGATTTCAGCAGCCAGACCTACCGATTCATGCAACGTTGGGTGAGCGTGGATAGTCAACGCGATATCTTCCGCATCACAACCCATTTCAATTGCCAGGCCGATTTCACCTAGCAGTTCACCACCGTTAGTACCCACAATAGCGCCACCGATAATGCGATTGCTTTCTTTATCGAAAATCAGTTTAGTCATACCGTCAGCACAATCAGAAGCAATTGCGCGGCCAGAAGCTGCCCACGGGAAAGTTGCCGTTTCATAGCTAATACCTTTCTCTTTCGCTTCTTTCTCAGTCAAGCCAACCCATGCAACTTCTGGTTCAGTGTAAGCAATAGATGGAATCACTTTTGGATCAAAGTAATGTTTCTTACCGGAAATAACTTCCGCCGCAACGTGACCTTCGTGAACACCTTTATGCGCCAGCATAGGCTGACCAACGATGTCGCCAATAGCAAAGATGTGCGGTACATTGGTGCGCATTTGCTTATCAACATGGATAAAGCCGCGGTCGTCAACTACAACGCCGGCTTTACCTGCATCCAGCATTTTACCGTTAGGTACACGACCGATGGCAACCAGAACCGCATCATAACGCTGTGGTTCTGTCGGCGCGTTTTTGCCTTCCATCGTGACGTAGATACCATCTTCTTTAGCTTCTACCACGGTGACTTTGGTTTCCAGCATCAGATTGAATTGTTTGCTGATACGTTTGGTAAAGACTTTCACCACGTCTTTGTCAGCCGCAGGAATAACTTGATCCAACATTTCAACAACATCAATCTGAGAACCCAGAGCGTGGTAAACGGTTCCCATTTCCAGACCGATGATACCGCCGCCCATTACCAACAAGCGGCCAGGAACTGTTGTCAGCGCCAACGCATCGGTAGAATCCCAAACGCGCGGGTCATCATGAGGAATAAATGGCAGTTGAATAGGACGGGAACCCGCGGCAATAATGGCGTTATCAAAATTAATCGTTGTTGCGCCGCCTTCACCTTCAACAACCAGCGTGTTAGCTCCCGTAAATTTACCAACACCATTAACCACTTTAACTTTACGGCCTTTAGCCATACCAGCCAAACCACCGGTTAGCTGATTAATAACTTTTTCTTTCCAAACACGGACTTTTTCGATGTCAGTTTTGGGTTCGCCAAAAACGATGCCATGATCTGCCAGCGCTTTAGCTTCCTCAATAACTTTTGCTACATGCAGCAATGCCTTAGAAGGGATACAACCAACGTTAAGACAAACACCGCCTAAGGTAGAGTAACGTTCCACCAGGACGGTTTCCAAACCTAAATCCGCGCAACGAAAAGCAGCAGAATACCCTGCTGGACCTGCCCCAAGCACCACAACTTGGGTTTTAATTTCAGTACTCATCATGACCTCTTAATTGTTTGTCCGGCGGGTCAGGCGCCAAAAACGATATATTCCACCGGGACCTACACACCGCGAGCAGTTTACAGAATTGTTAATAACCTGAAAAGCGCGTTAACGTGACAGAACTCGCAACAAACCAACCAGATACAAGCTGTTTCTCTGTCACCGCAATAACAATCAGGCCGGCGCATGGCCGGCCTTTGAGATTACATCACCAGACGGCGGATATCGCTCATCGCATGATTAATAAATGTGATGAAACGCGCGCCATCAGCGCCATCGATCACACGGTGATCGAAGGAGAGAGACAGAGGCAGCATCAGGCGTGGTACAAACTCTTTACCATTCCATACTGGCTTCATTGATGAACGGGATACGCCCAAGATAGCCACTTCCGGCGCATTAACGATTGGCGTAAATGATGTGCCGCCGATACCGCCCAGGCTTGAAATAGTGAAGCATCCACCCTGCATATCAGATGCAGTCAGTTTGCCTGCACGAGCTTTCTTAGACATCTCAGTCAGCTCACGGGACAGCTCAATGATGCCTTTCTTGTTGACATCACGGAACACTGGAACCACCAAACCATTAGGCGTATCAACTGCCACACCAATGTTGATGTATTTTTTCAGCGTCAGTTTTTGACCATCTTCCGAGATAGAGCTGTTAAAGCGCGGCATCTCTTCCAGCGCTTTTGCTACTGCTTTCATGATGAATACTAGCGGAGTAATCTTCACGCCAAGCTGTTTCTTCTCAGCTTCCTGATTCTGTTGTTTGCGGAAGTTTTCAACCTCAGTGATATCCGTTTCGTCGAACTGGGTAACATGAGGGATCATCACCCAGTTACGGCTCAGGTTAGCACCAGAGATTTTCTGAATACGGCCCAGTTCAACTTCTTCAATTTCACCAAATTTACTGAAATCAACTTTCGGCCAAGGCAACATACCAGGCAGACCACCACCCGCTGATGCAGGAGCAGACTCAGCACGTTTAACCGCGTCCTTCACGTAAGCTTGAACATCTTCACGCAGCACACGACCTTTACGCCCGGTACCTTTCACTTTAGCCAGGTTAACGCCGAATTCACGCGCCAGACGACGGATCACCGGCGTTGCATGAACATAAGCGCTATTCTCAGCGAAATCATTTTTGTCTTCTTCTGCGAAGCTTCTGCTAGCAATAACCGGCGCTGCCGCTTTCTCTGGTTCAGCCGCTGGCGCTGAGGCAACCGGAGCGGCAGGGGCTGCACCTGCAACTTCAAATACCATAATCATAGAATCGGTTTTCACTTTATCACCGACCTTGATTTGAATTTCTTTAACGATACCTGCGAATGGCGCCGGTACTTCCATAGAGGCTTTATCGCCCTCTACGGTGATCAACGATTGTTCAGCTTCCACTGTATCGCCAACTTTCACCATCACTTCGGTAACTTCGACTTCATCACCACCGATATCCGGTACATGAACATTCATAGCCGCAGAAGCTACTGATTCTGGCTCTGCCATACGCGAAGACAATGTTATCGCTGCTGGCTCTTCCGCTGGCGCAGCTTCTACCGCACCTGCCGCGGAATCAAAAATCATAATCAGTTTGTCAGTTTCAACTTTATCGCCAACTGCAATAATGATCTCTTTAACAACACCCGCCTGTGGGGATGGAACTTCCATAGAAGCCTTATCACCTTCCACGGTGATCAGCGATTGCTCAGCTTCCACTGTATCGCCAACTTTCACCATGATTTCGGTGACTTCAACTTCATCCGCACCGATATCCGGTACCTTAATTTCGATAGCCATTGATTCTTTACCTCTTATGCCAGACGCGGGTTAACTTTTTCTGGGTTAATGTTGTATTTCTTGATTGCTTCTTCCACAACATTCACGTCGATTTCGCCGCGCTTAGCCAACTCACCCAAAGCAGCAACTACCACGTAAGAAGCATCAACTTCAAAGTGATGACGCAGGTTTTCACGGCTATCGGAACGACCGAAACCGTCAGTGCCCAATACGCGGAATTCGCTTGCAGGGATGAAATTACGAATTTGTTCTGCAAACAGCTTCATATAATCAGTAGAAGCCACGGCCGGTGCTTCATTCATGATCTGAGCAACATAAGGCACACGTGGCGTTTCTGTTGGGTGCAGCATGTTCCAACGTTCACAATCCTGACCATCACGAGCCAGTTCAGTGAATGAAGTTACGCTATACACATCAGAACCCACACCATAATCGTTAGCCAGAATCTGTGCCGCTTCACGAACATGACGCAGAATAGAACCAGAACCTAATAGCTGAACTTTACCTTTGCTGCCTGCCAAGCTTTCCAGCTTGTAGATACCTTTACGAATACCTTCTTCTGCACCTTTTGGCATCGCCGGCATGTGGTAGTTTTCGTTCAGCGTAGTGATGTAGTAGTAAATGTTCTCTTGTTTCTCACCATACATACGCTCCAAACCATCATGCATAATCACAGCAACTTCATAAGCAAATGCCGGATCGTAAGAGATGCAGTTAGGGATAGTCAGAGACTGAATGTGGCTGTGACCATCTTCGTGTTGCAAGCCTTCGCCATTCAGGGTTGTACGACCAGAAGTACCACCAATCAGGAAACCACGCGCCTGTTGGTCGCCTGCCGCCCAGCACAGGTCGCCAATACGTTGGAACCCGAACATAGAGTAGTAGATGTAGAACGGAATCATTGGCAGGTTATTGGTGCTATAAGACGTTGCCGCCGCCAGCCATGATGAACCAGCACCCAGTTCATTGATACCTTCTTGCAGAATCTGGCCCTTAGCATCTTCTTTATAGTAAGCAACCTGCTCACGGTCCTGCGGAGTATACTGCTGGCCGTTAGGGCTATAGATGCCGATCTGACGGAACAGACCTTCCATACCAAAAGTACGCGCTTCATCAGCAATGATTGGAACCAGACGATCTTTGATTGACTTGTTCTTCAACATCACATTCAAGGCACGAACGAAAGCGATAGTGGTAGAAATTTCTTTGTTTTGCTCTTCCAGCAATGGACCAAAATCTTCCAGCGTTGGCAGTTCCAGCTTCTCTTCAAAATGAGTACGACGGCTTGGCAGATAGCCACCCAAAGCTGCACGACGCTCATGCAAATATTTGTACTCTTCAGAGTCTTTATCAAAAGTCACATACGGCAGATTTTCGAGTTGATCATCAGCCACAGATACATTGAAGCGATCACGGAAATGGCGAACGCCTTCCATATTCATCTTCTTAACCTGATGAGCGATGTTTTTACCTTCAGCGGTATCGCCCATACCGTAACCCTTGATAGTCTGAGCCAGGATAACCGTTGGTTTGCCGGTAGTTTCCTGCGCTTTTTTCAAAGCGGCAAAGACTTTCTTCGGATCATGACCACCGCGGTTCAACGCCCAAATTTGGTCATCAGTCATATCTTTGACTAATTCAGCGGTCTCTGGGTAACGACCAAAGAAATGCTTACGCACATAAGCGCCATCTTTGGATTTGAACGTCTGGTAATCACCGTCCAGCGTTTCGTTCATCACTTGGATCAATTTACCGCTGGTATCTTTACGCAGCAGTTCATCCCAACGCTCGCCCCAAAGCACTTTAATCACTTGCCAGCCGGCGCCATCAAAAATGCCTTCCAGCTCATTAACGATTTTGCCATTGCCTGTAACTGGGCCATCCAGACGTTGCAGGTTACAGTTGATAACAAATACCAAGTTATCCAGTTTTTCACGGGTTGCGATAGTGATCGCCCCTTTAGATTCTGGCTCATCCATTTCACCGTCGCCTAGGAAGGCATAAACGGTCTGCTTGGATGTATCTTTCAGACCACGGTGTTCCAGATATTTCAGGAACTTAGCCTGATAAATCGCACCAATTGGCCCCAACCCCATTGAAACAGTTGGGAACTGCCAGAATTCAGGCATCAATTTTGGATGCGGATAAGAAGAGAGACCGTTGCCATGAATTTCCTGACGGAAATTATTCATCTGCTCTTCCGTTAAACGGCCTTCAAGGAAAGCACGAGCGTAGACACCTGGAGAAATGTGACCTTGGAAATAAACCAAGTCACCGCCGTCATTTTCATTACGGGCACGGAAGAAATGGTTGAAACAAACTTCATACATGGTTGCTGAAGATTGGAATGAAGCCATGTGACCGCCTAATTCCAAATCTTTTTTGGATGCCCGCAACACGGTCATCACAGCATTCCAACGAATAGCAGAGCGAATACGGCGCTCCAAATCCAGGTTGCCAGGGTAAGCAGGCTCATCCTCAACAGCAATGGTATTGATGTAATCGCGGTTCGCAGCACCTGCCGCAACATTCACGCCACCTTTACGTGCTTCGTTCAGTACCTGATCAATCAAGAACTGGGCACGATCAACACCCTCTTCACGGATGACCGATTCGATCGCCTGTAACCAGTCGCGAGTTTCGATCGGATCCACGTCATTTTTCAAAATGTCTGACATGGTGTATTCCTTATCTGTTATCTGTTTCTAATGATTGTTTTGGAGCCTACCTTCCCGTCATACCCTTTGACGTTCAGCCGGTCATGACTGGAAGATAGGCCCTCACTGTTGTTGCCGCTAGCGCCCTCAGTAAAGGGACTCAACTTAGCTGTGCAGACGCAGCAAACTTCAAGATCTACACAGCTAATTTTATTCCTGATGCTGTTGAAGACGTCGTAATGATCGCTCGCGACGAGTATGCTCGCGACTGAGATCCAATAAGACATCTTCAATAAAAGCTAAATGGCGATGGGATGCCTCACGGGCTTTCTCTGGTTGCCTCGCCATTATCGCTTCAAAAATCTTCGACCGATGATCGCTGACGGCCATCAGCATTTCTCGGCGGGTATACAAAAACTCAAAATTCTGCCGGATATTGTGCTCCAGCATAGGCGCCATACAGCGTAATAAATGAAGAAGAACCACATTATGCGCAGCTTCGGCAACGACAAGCTGATATTGCAAAACCGCCTCGGATTCAGCATTGACATCACCCCTTTCCTGAGCTTGTTGAATAACAAGGTGATATTCACGAATGCGTTCAAAATCTTCGTCGGTTCCACGCAGAGCCGCGTAATAGGCTGCAACACCCTCCAAAGCATGGCGGGTTTCGAGGAGGTCAAATTGAGATTCTGGGTGACCAGCCAGTAGTTGTGCCAGTGGATCACTGAAACTTTGCCAGAGGTTACTCTGAACAAACGTGCCCCCACCCTGACGGCGAAAAAGAAAACCTTTAGCTTCTAACCGCTGAATGGCTTCGCGCAGTGAAGGACGTGACACATCAAACTGTTTCGCCAACTCACGTTCAGGCGGCAACTTCTCCCCTGGACGCACAGATCCTTCAAGGATGAGATGTTCAAGACGCTGCTCAATGACATCTGATAATTTTGGTTGGCGGATTTTGCTATAAGCCATATTTACTATAAGTCAGTTAGAACCAAGCCAGTTAGAACCTATCTCATTAGGCTATTTTGTTTGTCGTTTGAACCTAGGCAGTGTTCAAACAGCCTGAATCAATCAATGCCTACTTAAGGTAGGTTATATGAATAAACATTGTCTCGGTCTTTGCCGAAGTCAATTGGTAATACCAATTTAAACTACTGGGCCATAAAAGTAACAAAGTATTCACCAACTGTCCATAAAGACCTTGTGCTAAATCATAAAAACCTGCAAATTTTAACAATTTTTTTTAAAAATTAGCAAAAGTTGATAACCAATAGGTTAATAAACATCCTAAGATAATACCTTAACCTAACTTTTTAAACGTATAAATGAGTATAGTGAATCGTTACAGCAATAAAAGAGTTGAATCTTTATAAAAAAATATAGCTACCAAATCATCACCTGTTGATTTTAAATACAATTGCATACCATCAGGTTATAAATGTAGCTCAAATCAATAAAATCGAGGGGCTAAAACTGGTTATCAGAAAGGAATAATGGCAAATATGTGAGGAACCACCAGCAACAGTTCCACATAACTCTTGCTGATGGGAAAAATGTACTATCATTAAAACCAATAGCGCGTCTTTTCATACCACCCTTTTCTATACATACAGGATGAAATTATCCAACTCCTTGACGATTCATTTTTATCCCAACGCTTAACTTCAGTTTTTGGCACAGTAACGTAATGATTACAGGATTTATCTTCTTTTTTGTCTTTATCTTTACAGGAAAAATGTTTTGTCTCGAAAGAATGAACAATTTCGCTGGTCCAGTCTGATGGTAATTGAGAATAACCAAATGCCTTACATTCAGCATAATCCCTGTCTCTTTCATACTTAGTTGCGCCTGGTTTTTCCCACGATGTACAACCGGTCAATAAAGTAAATAATATAATTAAAGGAATAATGGTGATTTTTTTTATGGAATTCATAAAAAATGCCTCAAATAAAACCAAAGAAAATAATCAGGACAATTAAATTAGAATTTAAAAGTTCCCCTAATACGGTAACTATCTTTCTCAAAAGATGGCCTTCCACCAGATTGTATAATTTGTCTGTCTTGGATTGATGTATTTTTATCAAAATCAG
This sequence comes from Photorhabdus sp. P32, assembly GCF_038085095.1. NCBI lineage: Bacteria > Pseudomonadati > Pseudomonadota > Gammaproteobacteria > Enterobacterales > Morganellaceae > Photorhabdus > Photorhabdus sp. P32. Next base: position 46,609 of record NZ_JAZGJN010000288.1, read on the forward strand.
GCACAGGATGCGTGGTATCGACTTTGACTTCTTCACCCGAAATTATATCTTTGACATTACATTCAAAATAACCACAGGTTGAAATATAAGCATCACTTAACTGCGGCATGGAACATCCTGTAACCATAAATATTGATAACAAAGCAATGAGAAATTTATTCATTCCTAATATCCTTAAATTGCTGTATATATTATAAAAATTTAACTTAAACAAAAAACCATATAAAAAAAGAGATCATTTCTTACGATCGAGTAAGTAATATCTACATATGCATTTTATCTTTCTGGCATTCCACGGAATATCAGAACAATATCCCCCCAGAGAGAAATATATATTCTTATCGCTAGGAAAAACCTGCTTTATTGGCGTTCCATTAACACCAAAGAGTAACAGGCTAGATAAAAAACATGAAATAATTGATATTTTCATGCATTTAAAACTGGCTAATGAATATAAAGTTCCATCTTATAAGATACCAAAAGACATACAGTGACTTTATTTTTTATATTAACGGCTATCCTCTCCATCTTCCACATATTCCAATATATCTCCAGGCTGACACTGTAAATGTTTACAAATTTTTTCCAGCGTCTCGATACGGATACCTTTTATTTTGCCATTTTTCAGCAATGATAAATTTTGCTCAGTAATGCCAATAATGGCGGCTAATTCTTTAGACTTTACTTTCCTTTTCGCTAAGATCACATCCAGTCTTATTATAATACTCATGATGATTCTCAGATAAAATAACGTTGCTCATCACTTATCTTCTTAGATTCACGCATAATTAAGCTAAATATCAGAAGGAATACACCAAACATAATAATAAACAGAGATTCTGAATTAACACCAAGCGAGAAACTAAATACCCGTTGTCCTTTTCCTAAATCTACAGATAACGCCATCCCTTGTAATGTATTAATCACAGGGTAAAGCAGTTGCTCCAGAATCATCAGGAAACCAATAATAAATGAAGCGGAAATATTACGATCACTCCATATTTCACCTTTAGCAAACCGGAAAAACAAAATTCCGATTAATACATAAGAAGCGGTTGATATGATTCGAGGTATCGTATCCAGTAAGATATAAAGTACCTCACTTAATAAAGACTGCTTAAATCCTTTTGCAATTAATGCAGGCATCAGATCACTATATGCCTGAAGAACAGCTTGACGAGTGGTATCATGCCATAACGACCAAGACGCAATATGGAACCCTATATCACCAATTGCCATAACAGCAGCAATAATAATAGCCAGAAAGCTAAGTAGCTTGATTCTGGGATTAGTTACAAACTCCTGTTTATCACACATTGTGTCATTCCATATACATGTTCAACTAAACTGTCGCTAAAGTACTTTAAAAATTATCGTATGACAATAATTTTTTATCACTAAATAGACAGAATATGATTCAGAGTAATCAATAAATCATAGCGATCATCATTGAAAACTGTCATTAATTTATTGATAGGAAAAGAAAAAAGTAGTTATTCCTCCCAAAGCAATTTATCCGCCACAGCGATATTTTGTCATGAAGGTTAACAGTGCCGTTTGCACAGGAAGCCTTTTTAAAGCTCAATATGCTCGCTCAATACCAAAAAAATTCATAAAAATAGTTAATGTATTTCTTTTGCGAATCTGGAAGTCTTAGTTTTTGGGCAATGATAGGAATAGACGGAACGCGAAGAAAAAGTTGCTTAAGGTTGTGATGGCGCTTTCAGTGAAAGCCAGTTTCTGATACGGAATAAAAACCGAACATTTAGAGTTATTTTGTTCGGTTATCTTCAACCGCCGGGGCAGTATACGGAAAATTTCATCACTTAAAAGAGATTTTTTGTATTATTTTGTAAAAAATTACTTATTTTTTTGATTTCAAAAGGAAATTATTTCTTAAATTATGAATATTACGAACTGTTTTTAGGCTGTTTTTTGAGCGATTTGATATTCAGTTCCCGATGCTAAGGGCTAAGGCCCTCAAACTAAACGATATAAGTCACAAGTCATTTCTTAGCGTGAATATTTTTATATAAATATTTCATCTAGTTAATAACCAAACAAAATAACTCTAAATGACTAGTAAACGCACCGCGTTGGCGGCCCGTCTGTTTAATCTGTCGTGATGTTGTTTTAGGCAAAATGTATGTAAATAGATGTAGATAAGGAATAGATGAAATGAAAAAGCAAATTTTGAAAACCAGCGTATTAGCCGCAGTGCTCCTGAGCATGGGGGCGGCACATGCTGATAACATTGGTGATAGTGCGTCGATGGTCGTGTCAGGTTCTGTAGGAGCGCCGACTTGTACGGTCAAAATCGACAAGCCCAGTATCGAACTGGGCCATGCTATACCGGGCGATTTTGTCACAACCGGCACCTTAGTCAAGCCTCAGAATTTCACTATTTCACTAGTAGGTTGTACATCCGAAATGGACACAACAGACAAAATGAAACGAAACGTTGATTTGAAAATTACTGGGCCGCTGACCGCGAGTGGGGATGGATACTTTGGTACGGCTGGTACAAATAGCCTAGCTGTGGGTCTGGTAGAAAAGAATGAAACCACGCTCCTGGAAAACAACAAGCAGGTTGCACTGGTTGACAAGGGGGGTGCTCTTACTGGCGTGAAAAAAGAATTTACCGTGGGGCTGGTTGCTAAGGACCCTAAATCTGTTAAGGCTGGGGAAAGTGTCAGTGTACCACTGACATTTCAACTTGTTACTCGATAATCAAATTTACAGCTAATCAACGCCGTCAGGCGCAAGGAACAGCATAGCAGTGGAATTGGACAAGGAAGTCCAATTCTTGCTTACGCAATACCAACACAGACACTTTCAGGTGGATCAATGAAAAGATTGATGACAGCGATGATAGTGGCCGGTCTACTAGGCTCCTCGATCACTGCCACGAGGGCTGGGGGAGTCAGTATTGATACTACCCGCATTATCTACCCGGCTGACAGCCACGCAGCGGCAACCTCGGTGCGAAATAGCAGTAAGGAAGCCGTCTATCTGATGCAGGTGGCGGTCAGTGCCGACTCTGAGCGGAAGAAAGCCGCTCCGTTTGTGGTGACACCTCCCCTGTTTCGTCTAGAACCTGGCAGCCAGAATCAGGTGCGCATTATCAAAACTGGTAAAGCCCTGCCTGCCGATCGGGAATCCCTATTCTGGTTTACCGCACAGGCCATCCCGTTAAGCCCCGAATCCGACAATCCCTCTCGCAAGCAAATCACCGGGGGTGTACAGATTGCTATAGCCAATACAATTAAGCTGATGTATCGCCCACAAGGGCTACCGATTTCTGTCGAAAAAGGGTTTAGCACCCTGCACTTTAAACCAACAGCCGAGGGAATAACAGTCACCAACCCATCACCCTACTACATCACCTTTACCTCCCTGAAAGTGGGCGGACAGGAGCTGATGACGAAGCAGCAGAAAGAGAACATGGTCTCGCCATTCTCTGCTCTGGCGTTACCGCTCAAGGGGGCACATTACCCGGCCAAAGTGAGCTGGACGGTGATTAATGACCTCGGGGGCGAATCCACTTATCAGGGGGAGATACCGTAATGTTAAAACCGTGGACTCTTATCAGACAGACAACCCTAGCCAGTCTGTTCTGTACCGCCCCCCTGTCTGGGGGAGCGAGCCCCAACACGGCAGAACTGACGCTGGCGCTGACGCTGGAGCAGCCAACCTGTGAGCTTAATGTACAGACATCCTCCACTGTGAAGTTTTCGTCCGTACCACTCACCGAGGTGCAGAACAGTGCGGGACATATTGATTCTGTGAGCAGCAAACCCATTACGCTGGCGTTGTCAGGTTGTGCCGGGTCAGCCCGCGCGGGCCGTACCCCGGCCATTAAAATAGCCGGTCCCACGTCAGAAGACTATCCGACGTTATTTCGGGATAAAGCCTCCACGGTAGCGGGCAATGTGGGATTTGGCCTGCGCTATCAAGCGCCGGGAGGCGGACTGGGGAGCTACCTGAAAAATGGCGATTATGTGGATTTGGCGTCACTGGGTAGCGCCGCCAAAGACAGTCAAATCACCTTCCAGATGGATATGCGACATGAATCCGGTGCGGCTGTGCCGACTCCCGGTGAATTGACCGCACACATTCAATTTCAATTTGACTATCACTGAGCGTAGCTCGGGTAACCGATTTCAGGAGGCGTTGTGGAAACAGGTCGGGCACGCACAACGCGGTACAAGCTGGCGCCGCTACTATTCTCACTGGGATTAGGCATGACCGGCACAGAACCCAGTCAGGCAGCCGGTATCAGCCTGAATAAAACTCGGGTGATTTTTAGCCAGGAGGAACGGGCACAGACACTGACGGTGGTCAACACCACATCTCAGGCGTGGCTGGTGCAGGTGAGGATCACGGGAGCTCAGGAGAAAGCCGCACCGGCGTTTGTGGTGACGCCGCCGCTGTTCAGGCTGGAGGCCAACAGTCAGAACAGCCTTCGTATTTTGCCGACGTTTAACCGGCCTCCTTTTCCGGTGGATCGGGAATCGCTCGGGTATGTGCAGATGAACGCCATCCCCGCGACTCAGCCGGTGACGGATGAGCCTGTTCGGGAGCAGGCGTCGATGAGCGTGGGGATGCGGATCAAGTTTTTCTGGCGACCGCATGGCCTGCCGATGTCGCCGGAAGAGGCATATGGACGGCTTCGCTTTCAGCCGCAATCCGATGGCATGAAGGCGTGCAATCCCACCCCGTATTTCCTGTCGCTGGACAGCCTCACGCTGGACGGACAGGCGCTCGATCTGAACCGCTATCCCTCCATGATAGCGCCGCAAGATTGTGTGACCTATGTCGGACAGGAGGGCAAAAAATCGGTGAGCTGGTCGATGATTAATGATTACGGCGGGGCTTCGAACCTGTTTACCGCCAAAGCGGCGCGTTAAATTCGCCCGTGTTTTATCCAGAGGTGGAAAGTGAAGAGAGTCAGTAACGGAAATGGGCGAGCATGCGGTGGATCAATGATTTACCCCTTCTGTTTCGCCCTGCTGCTAGGGGGCTTGTTAAAGGCGCAGGCGGCGGAGAATCAGGGGTTATCGTTCTCCCCGATGCAGTTATCGTATGTGGCTAAAGATAGCCCGGGCGGCGTGACCCTCAGCATGACGAATCACACCGAACAAGGCTATCTGGTACAGGGATTTGTCAGCCCGATGGACCCCGATACCGGTCGCTTTGACGCCAAAGCCGGGCAAGTTCCCCCTTTTGTTGTCCTGCCGCCGTTAAAGCGGGTCGAAGCCGGTGGGAAATTTTTGTTCCGTATTCGCCAGCTTGGCGGGCAGTTGCCGCAGGATCGGGAATCAGCCTTTGTGGTCTCGCTGCGGGCTATCCCCGGCGTCGCCGTACCGGACACAGGAACACCGGAGCGCAAAACCGGCCAGCATTCGCAAGTGCAAGTCGCCTTACAGATGAATATTCGGCTGTTTTATCGTCCTCAGGGCGTCCCCGCCCGGGATAACGCCACGGTGGCTAAACAGGTGAAATTTTCCCTTCAGGGAACGCAATTGCGGGTGGAAAATCCCACGCCCTATTTTCTGACTTTTTCTGTCCTGAAAATAGGCGCACAACACGCGGATAACCACACACGCCAAACGATGGTGCCGCCGAAAGGCATACAAACCTATTTGTTTCAAACCCATTCGTTTACTGCCGGGACACCGGGCCTGCTGGTCTGGCGTTTTCCCGGTGACAGTCAGGATCGCCACGTCCCGTTATAAACCCGCCGCATCTGCGGACGGTGTACCGGCAAAGTGACCTCAAGATTAACAGCATAAGCTTAATTAGAAGCAGAGATGAGCTATGGCAATAAACATTTTATTTCCGTCTGCGCTACGGGCGGGTAACCCACGTGCGTCCGGTCAACCGGGCCGTTTCCGGCCCCGTCCGGTGTACCTATGTCTGCTGTGTTCACTGACGGCAACGGCTCTGCCCGCCTCCGCGCGGGAATACTTTAATCCGGCTTTCCTGATGGGCGCTGACGGTGAACGCAGTCATGTCGATCTCTCGGCGTATGAAACCGCGGGGTATGTCGCACCGGGACGCTATCTGGTCGATGTCTACATAAATCAGAATAAGGTGGACAACCGCGAGATTGAATTCAGGCTGATTAACAACCATCTTCAACCGGTATTAACGGTTGCGCAGCTAGAAGAATATGGGGTCAATGTTCGCGGGTTACCGGCTTTTAAGGGAAAAACGAACGACAGCCTCATTACCGATCTGACGAAACAGATCCCGCAGGCCCGTGCAACTCTGGATTTCGCCCGTTTACGTCTGGATCTGAGCGTCCCTCAGGTCGCTATGCAATCTCATCATTCCGGGATGGTCGATCCGTCACTGTGGGATAACGGCATCCCGGCCTTTTTGATGAACTACACCGTTAACGGTTCAGAAGGGCGTTATGACGGTCAGGGCGCCGGCGGCGGATCACGCTCCCGCAATCTGTTCGCCTCTTTTCGCAATGGGTTGAATCTGGGCCCGTGGCGTCTGCGCAGCACGCAAACTTACAGTTACAACCGTCAGCGTAACAAGGGGCCCGCCGGTTTTTCCACACCGGCACAGACCCAATGGCAGGTGAGTAATACCTACCTGCAACGGGATATCCAGTCGCTGCGCAGTGAGCTCACCGCGGGTGAAACCTATACCGGCGGGGACATTTTTGACAGCATCCCGTTTCGCGGCATGAAACTGGCTTCTGAAGAGGCTATGTTGCCTGACAGTCAGCGCGGTTTCGCCCCGGAGATAACCGGGGTGGCGAACTCCAATGCGCAGGTGACCGTCTCCCAGAATGGTTATACCGTCTATCAAACCACGGTAGCGCCGGGGCCGTTTCGTTTCAACGATCTGTACACTACCGGGGGCGCGGGCGACCTGACGGTCACCATCAAAGAGGAAGATGGCAGTACCCGGGTCTCCACCTTCGCTGCTTCGTCTGTTCCTGTGATGCAGCGACCCGGCGGCATTAAATATGAGTTGACGACCGGTCAATATCACGGCGGCAACCTCACCGATGGCAGCCGTTCCCCGGTATTTGCGCTGGGCACGCTGGTTTATGGCCTGCCGCACAATATCACCCTGTACGGCGGCGGGCTGGTCGCCGGCAACTACCAGTCGGGGGTATTAGGCTCGGGCGTGTCACTGGGGGTTTTTGGCGCCCTGTCTGCGGATGCGACGTTTGCCCGCGCCCAGTTACAAGGGGTTAAGGGTCAGGAAGGTCACCAGCAACAGGGCCAATCTTATCGGGTGAAATACTCCAAGAATTTGATCAGTACCGGCACCGGCATTGATTTGGCCGCCTACCGCTATTCCACTCAGCATTACTACAGTTTTAGTGATGTTAACAGCATGGGATACAGCCTGAATGAATATCAGGTCCCGTGGGCGCTTGACCGACGTCAAAGCACCTGGCAGGTCAATCTGCGTCAGACACTGGGACGCTGGGGCAGTCTTTACGCCTCCGGGACGCGCAACGATTACTGGAATGGCCGTACCGACAACAATCTGAGTCTGGGTTACAACGCCATGTTGATGGGGATCAGCTATAACCTGAGTTATAACATTTCTCGTATAAAAGGCGAGGGCCACTGGCCGGAGAACCGCCAACTGTCATTGAATATGCAGATCCCGCTCAGTCTTTTTGGGTCATCGTCGGCGTTACAGGGCGTTTATGCCCGCTATACCGCCTCGCGCGACTCGCAGGGTCATACCTCTCAACAGACCGGCATCAGCGGCACGTTATGGGATAACCGCCTGAATTATAACCTCCAACAAGGCTGGGGACACAGCGGCCAGCAAAACAGCCGGTCTTTGTCTCTGGGTTATCAGGGCAGCCAGGGCAGCGTTAATCTGGGTTACAACGACAGCGCCAATAGCCATCATTTCACCTACGGGACTTCCGGCGCCCTCCTGATCCATCCTTACGGCATGACGCTATCACGCTCATTAGGTGATGAAGCGGTGTTAGTCCGCGCGCCCGGCGCAAAAGGGGTGACGGTCAGTAACGGCAACGTCCAGACCGATTGGCGCGGCTACGCCGTCCTGCCGGGCGGATCGGTCTACCATAAAAACACCATCAATCTAGATCCGTCCACACTGCCGGACGGGGTTGATATTGACCAGACCAGTAAGAACGTTTACCCGACCAAGGGGGCGGTGACGCTGGCCAATTATCAGGTGCGCTTAGGCAGCCAGTTGCTGTTGACTTTGACACATCATGGCAAACCCGTGCCCTTTGGCGCCACGGCAACGCTAGCGGGGAACGCGGCTCAGGCCGGCGGCGGCATTGTGGGCGATAACGGCCGGGTTTATCTGAGCGGCATGCCGCCCGCCGGTCATGTGAAAGTTAAATGGGGAAACGGGGCAAATCAACAATGCACCACCCGTTATCAGGTGTCGTCCGATACCCCCGGACAACTGGTGCAGGCCGATGCCGTGTGTCTATAAGCATGACCTTCATATGGGCAGCTTGACCTGCGCGCCCGGTAAAACATCACCTGTCTCGCGTTTGCCTCCGGAACACAGCCAAAAGAGCGGTTATCCCCGGAAGTTAGACCCGCGATTTGAACAGATGAATAATTTGGAGAGAAGAAGGATGTTAAATACTGAACGTTTGTGGGGCAGTCATGTCGAAAACCCGGTCCCAACCCTTATGGGCCTGGGAGTATCACTGCTCTTTTTATTCACCGCTTTGCCACTCCAGGCAACAGAGACTTATCAGGACTGTGAGGCTGAATTGGTGCATATGGTTCGCAATGTCACCGGTTATGCAATGGCGCCAAACAACAAAGATAAGCGGGATTATTCACGTGATGAAATAGTGGGCTATACCACCAGTGGCCCGCTTGATTGGTCGACAACCTGTCGTGTCCCTGCCGGAACGCAGTTTATGGCCTACACCGTGGGATCGGGCGCCAGCCCATTACTCTCTTCGTCGTCACCGAGTAGCACCCGGGTAGGTCGAACCGGTGACTTTACCGTCGATATCGGGCAATCTTCACTCTCTTGCCAGACGCATGGTTCAGCCAATACTTACCACACCGCCAATCTGGCAACCGGGAATAGCGGCGTTAACCTTCCTTGCGTCCCGGATGCTAACGGCCTGGTTGATGTCAGTGTTCGCACAGTGACCGGAGCGATTTACCCGGACAGTGACGGCAATTTCAATGCAAAACCGGGGGGAAGTCATTTGTCAGTGGGCTCGATCGGCTGGACTCCAGCGGCAATATCGGGGCCTAACGGCATGCTGAAACCCCTGTGGACCACCGTCATCCTCTCATCCGTTAAAAAGCCATCCACCTGTGCCGTTGTCCTTACCCCTCCATCGGTGAATTGGGGAACAGTGAAAAGAGCCGGTAAAAAAGCGGGAGATCCACTGGAATCAGCCAGGCAAATAGGGATAAACAGCACCTGTTCCGGCGATGACGAGGTCTTTCAACATTCACGCCTACTCTACCGAATCGATGGGCCATTTGTGCCGGGTAAACCGAATGCCCTAGCCTCGTCAATAGATCAGGTCGCTTTCGCGTTCTTCGATTCTGCCAACAAACCCTTATCACTCAGTACCGGGCACCGAGGTGAAGGGGAAAACGCGAGATACGTTAAGCAAGGGGACGATAGCTATACAGCATCAACACAAGTATCCGTGGTCCCCATTCTGATGAAGACAGATGGCGCCGGTGGACTCGCCCAGGCTGTCGCTGTGATTTCAGTCTGGTCGGATGTTAATTTCATCGAACCTTCTGCTTAGTTGTTACGATTGTTGCAGCGCCAGTCGGCGCTGCAAAAACCAGCTCTAATAGCTAAAGGGATGAATAAAACCCGAACCAATCAGAGTCATTAAGCCAACGAATCAAACCAATGCCCCATAAATTGTCAGTAAGGCAACGACAACGATGATAGAGAAAGTCACTTTTTTCGCCAGTATCACTGCGGCAATAGGCGTTTGAATTGAATCAAGATGGGGTTCGCGACTTAATGAAAACTGAGCAAGCTGACAGAGCACTTTATATTGTGAGGTTCTTAAATCACTAAGAGAAGCAACCCACGCCGGTAAAGCTCGCTCACCATGCCCTAATAAAGCATAAGTAACGCCAGCCAGACGAACGGGAATCCAATCCAACCAATGCAACAAGCCATCAACGCCAGATTGAGCTCGCTGAACCGGCGTACCATATTGTGCCAACCATCCCTGATAAGCCCTTAAGAAACAATATCCCATTAAAGCAACCGGCCCTAATTCACCCGCCACAATCAACCAAAAAATCGGCGCCAGATAATAGCGAAAATTTATCCATAGCAACGCATTTTGTATCTCTCGCAACATATTCTCTTTACTGGCATCAGAAGGTAAACCATGAATAATCGCGAGACGCGTAAGATATTCTCTTTGCTGTTCCCTGTTATCCTGATGAACAGTACGAAAATATTCACGATAATCATGCCGTAAGCGCCCCGCCCCGATGCACAGCAAACAAATGAATACCCATAAAACCAGTTCAAAAATACCGAACATAAAATCATTTAATATTTCAATCAATACCCATGTAATCATCATGACTACTAACGTCATTAAAAGGCTTTTCCATAACGAAAAAGACTTCAAATCGGTAAACAATGGCTCAAGACGGCGCTCCAATTGCCAATGGTCACCCATTTTAAAAACCCGTTCCCATGCCAACACTAACAACAGTATAAAGAGAGTCATTCTTTCTGCTCCTGCAACAATTGCTGGTAATGTGTCCAATCGAAATAAAATCCCAGATCAATTTTCTTTCCGAAGCAACGTCACTTTAACCAGTGATATGCCCTTTTATATCTGGGTCTGCCCATAAATCATTGTGTCAGTACAACAAAGCTCATACTAAATCTAGATAACAAAACCAAGATAGTAGTTGTTCACTACACAACAGGGTAGCATGTTCAAACCATCAATATTGTTATCACCTCTGGAGCTTTTTAATGACAAAACAAAATTACAATGTAGATCAGCGCCGTGCTGTTCTTATGGAACACTTGCAGAACGACATTCCTGCCAGCGTAACCCTCGCATTAAAAGAAGATCTAGGCGGAAATACAAATTTCACCGCTGATATTACCGGCCAATTAATTCCCGCAGATAAACAAGCCACCGCAGTCATTATCACTCGGGAAGATGGCATTTTCTGTGGACAACAATGGCTGAATGAAGTTTTTACTCAATTAGGCGACCAAATCTCCATTGAATGGTTAGTCAAAGATAGTGATGCAATTACAGCTAACCAAAAACTTTGCATATTACGAGGCCCAGCACAGATATTATTAACTGGTGAACGTACCGCCCTTAACTTTATTCAAACTCTCTCTGGCGTTGCAACGGAAACCAGTCATTATGTTCACCGTCTTGTCGGCTTAAAAACCCAATTACTTGATACGCGCAAAACGCTACCGGGATTACGCACAGCCCTAAAATATGCCGTACTTTGCGGAGGTGGCAATAATCACCGCCTTGGATTATTCGATGCTTTCCTTATCAAAGAAAACCATATTATTGCCAATGGCTCTATTAAACAGGCAGTAGATAAAGCTCGTTATTCTCACCCTGGCATCCCTGTTGAAATCGAAGTAGAAACTCTAGATGAACTCATTCTGGCACTAAAAGCTCAGGTTGATATTATTATGCTAGATAATTTTACTATTCCAATGATGAAAGAAGCCGTCGCTATCACATCAGGTAAAGTCGCTTTAGAAGTATCCGGTAATATCACCCTGGATACTCTGCGCAGCTATGCTGAAACAGGCATCGATTTTATTTCTGTCGGAGCGCTCACCAAACATATTAGAGCATTAGATCTCTCAATGCGCTTTCAGTAATTAGCAATAATAATATTGATGGTGGTGTAAATCAGCAATGGGTAGCTAGAAAATTTGCGAACACCACCGTAAATATTTTTGTAAACCGTGTAATTCAGAAATATTTTTTCGAGTCAATTCCATAACCTTCATATATCCTGTTTCATTTTTTTATTTTTCATTCATTCTCTATACCCTATGACAACGGATATATATCGCAATACCGCAACACGGAGAAAAAATATGCGACAACAAGGATTTACTTTAATGGAGATTATGGTTGCTATTGCTATCATTTCCATCTTAAGTGCTATTGGCATTCCCAGTTATCAAGGGTATATCCAGAAAGCCGCTTTAACAGATATACTACAAAATATTGTACCTTATAAATCAGGTATAGAACTTTGCGGTTTTGAAATTGAAGATTTCAATGGTTGCAATGCAGGAGCAATGTCAATTCCCAAAGAACATAACAGCAGATATATCGAAAACATTTCAGTTAAAAATGGGGAAGTTACCATTAACGGGAAACAGAGTCTTAAAAACCTCAGTGTTATATTAAAGCCGATACTAAATACACAAACAGGTTTAATTAAATGGAATATTAAATGTGAATCAGCAAACAATTCATTAAAGAGCCGTTGTCAGGAACTATTTGAATTTTAATGCATTACTCTTATACCTTATGGATTTCAAGATGCATCGCGACGGCAAGGGAGCGAATCCCCGGGAGCATAGATAACTATGTGACCGGGGTGAGTGAATGCAGCCAACAAAGAGGCAACTTGAAAGATAACAGTTATATCAATATATATTTATACAGGAAGTAACAATGAACTCACTTTCAACAGCAGAAAACACATTGATGGAAAGAGAAATTTATGATATTTGTCAACGCCACCAATCTGTTGTAATAAAAAAAGATGATAATACGATAACAATTGCCAGCAACGAATTACCTAATGATGATTTATTATCAGCATTACGCTTTATTTCCGGATGCATCGTCAATGTAGAAATTTGGCCACTGGCAAGGATAGAATCAATATTACATCAAAATACTTCATTGAGTCGTGCACCAGAGGAAGAATCCGCGTTATTACCACTTATAGCTGATACTAATACAGATGAAAATGATGCTCCCGTTATTCAACTTATTAATCAAACTTTATTAGCTGCAATTCAACGGCGTGCATCCGATATTCATTTTGAACCATTCCAACAAGGTTATCGTATTCGTATCCGGGTTGATGGCGCATTACACCCCTTGTCTTCTCCATCTTCTCAAATGAGCGCAAGCATTGCCGCACGTCTTAAAATAATGGCGAAATTGAATATTGCTGAAAAACGGCTCCCTCAAGATGGACAATTTGATTGGTCTGACACCCGACACAATTATGCTATCCGTATGGCAACTTTGCCGACAATACATGGAGAAAAAGTTGTGCTTAGGATATTAAATACAATGCAACAATTGTCGCTAGATCAACTAGGTATTCCTGATCCATTATTAAATCAGCTCCGACAAAAACTCGCATTACCACAAGGAATGATTTTAGTCACTGGCCCAACAGGTAGCGGAAAAACCGTGACTTTATATAGCTGTTTACAATATCTGAATCAGAATAAAAAGAATATTTGCAGTGTAGAAGACCCCGTAGAAATCCCACTGAACGGCGTTAACCAGACACAAACTAACAGCAAAATCGACCTCAATTTTGCCAAAGTATTACGGGCGCTGTTACGCCAAGATCCTGATGTCATTATGGTGGGAGAAATACGTGATAGCGAAACAGCCGAAATTTCAGTAAAAGCGGCACAAACAGGTCATCTGGTCCTTTCTACATTGCACACTAATTCAACCATAGATACATTATCTCGCCTACAAAATCTGGGTATTTCAGGTTATATGGCGGCTTCTTGTATTAAATTAATTATCGCCCAACGGCTTGTTAGAAAATTATGTGTTCATTGTCGTAAACAACAAACAGAAGAAACCATTATTAATACCGAAAATAATTCTCTATTTATTAAGCAATGGCTGGCGGTTGGTTGCGAGCACTGTTTTTCCGGTTATTATGGTCGAACAGCTATCTATGAGTTTTTAGAAATAACAGATGATATTCAACAAATATTATCAGAACAGAACTCTCAAAATACACAAAAAACCATTATATCTCAAAGAAAAGAGACTTTACTTTCATCCGGTATTTTATTAGTGGAACAAGGTATCACTACATTAGAAGAAGTTTATCAAGTCACAGGTCAGGAATAATAATGAAAATTCATTATCTTTATAATTGGCAAGCAGTGAATAACAAAGGCGAAATATCAAAAGGGAAATCACTATGTGACAGCCGGAAAGATTTATATCAGCAGCTTATTCATTCTGGATTGCAACCTTATAATATAAAATGTGAAAAATTGATATTTTATCATCAACAACAAGTTGCTTACCGTTTGAATTTTATTCGTCAATTGGCGACACTATTATCATCAGGAATGCCATTACTAAATTGTCTCAACATTCTTATTCGAGAATGTGATCATCCATTATGGCACTGTGTATTATTAGATATTAGCAAAAAAATTACCCGTGGAGAGTCATTTTCCTCCTCATTAAAAAATTATCCATTTCTATTTCCGCCTTTATTTTGTCAACTTATTACTGTTGGAGAATTAACCGGGCAATTAGAAGTCTGCTGTCAATTATTGGTTAAACAACAGGAGCAACAAGATAAATTACAGAAGAAAATAGCAAAAGCATTGCGTTACCCTCTGATTATTACCGTCGTTGCCGGCATCATTATTTTATTAATGCTTGTTTTTGTTTTACCCGAATTTGAACATATTTATCATTCATTTGATGCACAACTTCCCCTGCTTACCCGCAGTTTATTAATAACTTCCAACTGGCTAATTCAGTATGGTAGCTATGGTGTTATTGGATTAATTATATTGCTTCTATTTTACCTACAATTACGTCAACGTCATACAATATGGATCACTCGTGAAAAAAATCTAATGTTACGTTTACCCGTTATTGCAAAATTAATTAGTTGCCAGCAATTAGGGCAACTTTTCCATATCCTGTTTATGACACAAAAAGCCGGCCTGACACTCACCGCAGGGTTAGATAGTGCTATTGCATCAATAAATCATCCGGTATTTCTGCAAGCGACTAAATTCTTACGAGCTCAAATTAATCAAGGGATACCAATGAGCGAAACACTGAAACAACAATCTTGTTTTCCTGCTCTGTGTCAACAGTTTGTCAGTGTTGGCGAAGAATCTGGCAATCTGGAACTATTATTAGGAAATCTCGCTAACTGGTACCAACAACAAGCATTGGAAATTTCTGATAATATGACCCAGTTACTAGAACCAATACTTATAGTCATAATAGCGATCATTGTCGGTACACTATTGCTCGCAATGTATTTACCCATTTTTCAGCTAGGTACGATACTTACCTAAAGTAAAAATAATTCCATAGCTTTGTCTCTAGGTCATCTGCCTCCTTTCGGTTACAATCCTAAAATAGTATCAAGTAATATTAAGGGATAGGATGACTTATATTATTGCACTCACAGGTGGGATTGGCAGCGGTAAAACCACAATCGCCAATGCTTTTGCAGCTCTTGGTGTTCCTCTTGTCGATGCAGATATTATTGCCAGAGAAGTCGTTGCTCCTGGAACGCCGGCTCTACAAGCCATAACAGAACACTTTGGTCATGACATATTGACACCCGATGGCAGCCTTAACCGAGCACTGTTACGCCAGAAAATATTCACAAACAAACAAGAGAAACAGTGGGTTAATCAACTTCTTCACCCTCTAATACATCAAGAAACCCAGCGACAATTAAAACAGATAACTGCGCCTTATGTTATTTGGGTTATTCCATTATTAGTCGAAAATAATTTGGGACATCTGGCAGATCGGATTCTAGTCGTTGACGTTTCACCTGAATTACAAATCCGCCGGGTAGCCACTCGTGATGGTATTAGCAACCAACAGGTTGAAAATATTTTGGCTGCCCAAGTATCCCGTAGCGAGAGGCTGGCTTATGCCGATGACATTATCTCAAATCATGATAATGTACAGGCAATTGCTCCTCGTGTTGCCGAACTACATCAACAATATTTAAGATTAGCTGGTTCAGCCAGACAGGATAATCATGATGAGTGACACAACTTCTACAATCATTTTTGAACACCCACTGAATGAAAAAATGCGAGCATGGTTGAGAATCGAATCTTCTCTGCAACAACTCACCAGTCAACGCCATTTAAACTCACTAGCAAGCAGCCTCGCCTTTTTCCGCACAGTGACTGAGCTACTTGAAGTGCTAGAACGGGGGGAAGTACGTTCAGAATTGCTAAAAGAATTAGAACGCCAACAGGCCAAATTAAAACAATGGGCTGAAATACCCGATGTTGATATTAATATTGTCAATAGTTTCAGATTAAAATTGAAAGAGCGAGCTATCGCATTAAGTAAAGCACCACGGTTAGGACAATCCCTGAAAGAAGATAAAATTATCAGTATGGTGCGTCAGCGTCTCAGTATTCCAAGTGGGTGCTGTGGTTTTGATCTACCCACCCTACATTTATGGCTTCATTTACCACAATCAGAAAGAGATAAAATGGTTGCATTCTGGATTGATAGTTTGCTGCCTCTCCAACAAGCCCTGGAAAGTATTTTAGAACTCATCCGCCAATCTGCTATTTTCCGTTCAGAAATCAGTAAAAACGGTTTTCATCAGAACACAGCAGAAGGCGCAGATTTACTGAGGTTACGTTTACCATTAAAACCTTTACTGTTTCCTCAAATTTCTGGTCATAAAACCCGGTTTGCTATCCGTTTTTTACCATTGGATAGTGAAAAAGGCTTCGTGCCTGCTCATTTACCATTTGAATTGGCATGCTGCTAATATTACGAACTAATTATCAGGAAAATTATTATGTCTGAATTATTAACCATTGAATGTCCAACATGCAGTAAGACCGTGGTTTGGGGAGAAATAAGCCCACACCGCCCATTTTGTAGTAAGCGCTGTCAATTAATTGACTTAGGCGAGTGGGCAAGTGAAGAGAAACGGATACCAAGCCAAAGTGAAAACTCCGATAGCGACGATTGGAGTGAACAGCCTGAGCAATAATAAATAGCCGCGTTATTATAATGCGGCTATTGACAACTCAAGCGGTAAGTAATGCAACAATGCTGCGATTAGCTGGCGGGAATTCATCAGCAATTAAATCTTTCTGTAATACCCACCGAGAAAGCTGCCCTTCTTTACCGAAAGGTTCGTTTTCCCATCCATCCACCAAGAAGAAATACAGGGTAATCAACCTGTCAGGAAAATCATGTTCAACCGTTTTTACCAGCTCATAATGAGTAACGGCAATACCAATCTCTTCCTGTAACTCACGTATTAAAGCCTGCTCAGGCGTTTCCTCTTTCTCAACTTTCCCGCCAGGAAATTCCCAGAAACCACCCATATGGGCATCAGCATGGCGCTGAGTAATAAAAATTTCATGTTGTGTATTTCTAATAATCCCAGCGGCTATATGTAGGTGTTTCTTTTCCATATTACTCTTACTTCTTCATCTATTCTTTTTGATCGCTCAACAACCAAATGTTATATCCAAATGACTCACTTAAAACTAACAGTAAAAAGGCGGTTTCCCGCCTTTTTATCATTACTGCAAGCGCCCGTGACAATGTTTATATTTTTTACCCGATCCACAAGGACAAGGATCATTACGGCCTACTTTACGAGCTCCACTAGCAATCTGAGCTTCTGTTGTAGACATCAATGCGCCTTTTTCAACTTCATGGCTTAATTGCTGTTGTCTTGCCAAGCGTTCAGCTTCTGCCCGGCGCTGTTGCTCTAATGCCTCGACTTCTTCCGGCAATCTCACTTGAACTTTGCTCAATGTACTAATCACTTCGTATTTCAGCGATTCCAACATGTTGGCAAACATAGCGAAAGATTCACGTTTATATTCCTGTTTTGGATCTTTCTGAGCATAACCACGTAGATGGATACCCTGGCGTAGGTAATCCATTGCTGCCAGATGCTCTTTCCACAACATATCCAGAGTCTGCAACATGATACCTTTTTCGAAGTTACGCATCATTTCAACGCCGACAACCTCTTCTTTACGTTTATAAACTTCAACAGCCTGTTCAAGGATACGCTCACGCAACGTCTCTTCATGTAGTTCAGGCTCTTTGTCCAACCACTCTTTGATCGGCAGCTCTAAATCGAAATCAGCCGCTAAACGTTGCTGCAAACCTTCCACATCCCACATCTCCTCTAGAGATTGAGGGGGAATATAAGCATCAATGGTTGCTTTAAATACATCTTCACGAATGCTACCAATGGTTTCACTAACATCTCTCACATCCAGCAAATCGTTACGCTGAGCATAAATAGCGCGGCGCTGATCGTTAGCAACATCATCGTACTCTAGCAATTGCTTACGTATATCGAAGTTACGGCTCTCTACTTTACGTTGAGCATTGGCAATGGCTTTGGTCACCCACGGATGTTCAATCGCCTCACCCGGTTTCATACCCAATTTACGCATCATGCCAGTAACACGATCAGAGGCAAAAATACGCATCAGTGAGTCTTCCATTGATAAATAGAAACGGGACGATCCCGCATCCCCTTGACGCCCGGAACGCCCACGTAACTGATTATCAATACGACGAGACTCATGACGTTCCGTACCGATAATATGCAAACCACCTGCGGCCAGAACCCTATCATGACGTTCCTGCCAGGCAGCTTTAATCTCTTCAATCTGAGCTTCTGTTGGCTCTGCTAGTTTAGCAATTTCTGCCTGCCAACTACCTCCTAGCACAATATCCGTACCACGACCAGCCATGTTAGTCGCAATGGTTACCGCGCTTACTTGACCAGCCTGAGCAATAATATCCGCTTCCATTGCATGAAATTTGGCGTTAAGTACATTGTGCTCAATACCCGCTTTAGTTAGTTCACGGGAAACCAGTTCAGATTTTTCAATAGAAATAGTTCCCACCAATATAGGCTGCCCTTTATCGGTACGTTCGCGGATATCTTCAATGATAGCTTCAATTTTTTCAGCTTCGGTCATATAAACCAAATCCGGCAAATCATTACGGATCATTGGGCGGTTTGTCGGCACCACAATGGTATCGAGCTTATAAATAGAGCTAAACTCAAATGCTTCGGTATCTGCTGTACCAGTCATACCCGCCAGTTTTTCATACAACCGGAAGTAGTTTTGGAAAGTGATAGAAGCCAGGGTTTGGTTTTCATTCTGAATTTCTACTCCTTCCTTAGCTTCAACAGCCTGATGCAATCCATCAGACCAGCGACGCCCCTGCATGGTACGGCCAGTATGCTCATCAACAATAATGACTTCGCCATCTTTCACAATATAATCAACATCACGGGTAAACAGCGCATGGGCACGTAACGCAGCCGTAACATGGTGCATTAACATGATATTGGTTGGTGAATATAGGGATTCACCCTCTTCCATCAATTTGGCTTCCGCCAGCAATTGCTCAATTAAAACCAAACCACGTTCCGTCAAGTTAACCTGACGGGACTTTTCGTCGACAGAAAAGTGGCCTTCTCCCTGGAAAGTCTCTGAGTCGTCTTTTTCCTGACGAATCAATTTAGGGATCAACTTATTAACTTTGATATAAAGTTCAGAACTATCTTCAGCGGGACCAGAGATAATCAATGGCGTCCGCGCTTCGTCAATCAGAATGGAGTCAACTTCATCCACTAGCGCATAATGTAGTTTGCGCTGAACACGCTCTTCAGGACTAAATGCCATGTTGTCACGAAGATAGTCAAAGCCATATTCGTTGTTAGTACCATAGGTAATATCTGCGGCATATGCCTGGCGTTTAACGGGCGCCGGCATACCTGGCAGGTTAATACCAACACTCAATCCCAGAAATTCAAACAATGGGCGGTTATTTTCAGCGTCGCGTTGTGCCAGATAATCATTCACTGTGACTACGTGAACACCACGCCCAGTTAATGCATTCAAATAAGCCGGCAAAGTCGCTGTCAATGTTTTACCTTCACCAGTACGCATTTCAGCAATACAACGTTCATTTAGAACCATTCCCCCCAGTAACTGAACGTCGAAATGACGCATAGCAAATACGCGCTTACTTGCTTCACGTACTGTTGCAAATGCTTCAGGTAACAAATTTTGCAGCGATTCCCCCTTTTCCAAACGGGCACGAAATTCGGCTGTTTTACCCTTCAATTCGTCATCAGACAATTTTTCAAACTCTGGCTCCATGCGGTTGATCACATCAACAACTTTACGCATACGACGCAGTGTACGGTCATTACGACTACCAAAAACCTTTGTTAATAATTTAATCAGCATAGTTAATTACATCTCAGATAAGGCCGTTATCTCGCAGCCAGCAAATAGTTATTTATTTCGGAATTTGTAAAAAAACGAAGATTCAGAGGTAGGCAGTAGGACCTGCGCGGATACCTTGGGCTTTAGCAATCCAAAACGTCGGAGTATAAGAAGATTGTGATGAAACATTCAGGAAAGGTATATCTGAAACTGGTTCAGGCGGCTTAGGTTCCTGAGTTAATAGTGCATTCAGGGTTTCTAGCACAAGCTGCTGAATACTAGAAGAGCTTAACCGGATACTTTGTTTTGCTGTTTCATCGTTCACAGGTTGGGAAATAGAAAAAACAAAAGAAAGCTGCCTGATCACATTGCGTACAGCATGTTGTTGCCAGTAATTAATACCATTAGCCGGCTGGTGTTGAACATTCTGCAATGAGAATAGATTATCAAAAGCTGATAAAGCCTGATTTTGCCAACTTTGGCTAGGCGTCGCTTGTGAAATATTATCGGTAACACCCGCTGCAATGGTAGGAACGCCAATACTTGCCGCAACCACCCCTAATAATAGATGTGACCAGAAATAACGTCTGCCAAATTGTCGCCAAAGATTTAGAATACCCATTAATCCTTCATCATACCGGAGCTACTTTTATTATGCGCGATAGCCGCCCACAATCATTAGATGTTCTTTTTGAAGACGCCGCTGCCGTTGAGAAAAGCCCGCTTCATGTTATCCAGCAACGTGCCGTCGCTTTGTTAAAACTTAACCGTGCCGTTATTAGCTTGCTTCCCGCACAATTACATCCGTGGTGTCGGGTCGCTAATTATCGCAAACAAATTCTGGTACTGGAAGCAGGAAACGCCAGTTGGATGACCAGATTACGTTACGAGCTGCCAACGCTGCTTTCTACACTAAGAAGCGGAATTCTACCATCATTGTCATCTATCGACATCAGGATTAACCCATCACTTATGATTAAGCATGGCAATAGTGCGCAGAGCTTCGCAAAAACGATGGGCAATGATCACAAAACGTTACCGACGCGTCAGTTAAGTCAAGAGAGTGCGAAAGAATTAATAGTGCTAGCGAACCGTAGTCCAAAAAAGCTGAAGGAAAGATTAGAGCGATTAGCTGCACTGGCCGGAGAGAGTGCCAGTACAGCTAAAAAATAAGCGCTAACGCTGAGTAAAAAACATCAGCGAGAACAAAACCACTGATAACATAACTCACTGATATATCATTGAATTATTCTCAGCACATGAGAGAGTTATGCCATTACAGTTGATGGAGCAAGAAAAGCCAATGGCATTTCAGCTTCATCTTCGAAAGTGATCAGTTCCCATGCGCTTTCTTGCGCCAGAACTGCCTGCAACAGTTTATTGTTCAACGCATGACCAGATTTGAACGCAGTAAATGCGCCAATGATGTTATAGCCACACATAAACAGATCGCCAATTGCATCCAGCATTTTATGGCGGACAAATTCGTCTTCAAAACGCAAACCATCTTCATTAAGCACACGATAGTCATCAACAACAATCGCACAATCAAAGCTACCGCCTAAACATAAGCCTTTAGATTGTAAGTACTCAATATCACGCATAAAGCCAAATGTACGTGCACGACTGATTTGACGAACAAACGCTTCTGCCGAGAAATCCATGCAGTAACGTTGAGAGCTTGAATCAATTGCAGGGTGATTGAAATCAATAGTGAAATCCAGACTGAAACCATTATAAGGTGTCATCTCTGCCCACTTATCACCCTCTTCCACACGTACAGTTTCCTTAATACGCAGGAATTTTTTAGCCGTGTTCAGCTCTTCGATGCCCGCATCCAGCAGCAGGAAAACAAACGGGCTAGCGCTACCATCCATAATAGGAATTTCTGGCGCGTCAACTTCGATAATAATATTATCGATACCTAACCCCGCAAGTGCTGCATTCAGATGCTCAACCGTTGAGATTCGCACGTCATGCTCATTTACCAGGCAAGTACAGAGCATAGTATCACGCACGGATTTTGCATCTGCCGGAAAATCAACCGGTGGATTCAAGTCAGTGCGGCGATAGATGACCCCGGTATTAGCCGGTGCTGGGCGCATTGTCAGCGTGACTTTTTTACCGGTGTGTAAACCGACGCCAGTCGCCTGAACAATACGTTTAAGTGTCCTTTGTTTGATCATCGTTTTATCTCGCAATGTTATCCATCCTGCCAACCACTATACACTATGGTTGGCGGGCAAGTTTAGCACAAAAAGCGGAGAATCCAATTTTTTAGCTATTAATCGGCCTGTTTACGCAAAAATGCAGGAATATCCAAATAATCGGGCTCCTTGCTAGTTTGTACGCTTTGGTCATTCACCACTTTTGCTGCTGGTTTATTTTCTTCAGACAATGAAGACATACCGCCAGATATTTGCTGATGACGGTGTTCCATTACACTTGACTGAGAAGATTTATTGGTAACCAACGTAATTTCAGGACGTTTATCCATCCCAATACCGGTGGCAACCACAGTCACACGCAACTCATCGTTCATGTCTGGATCCAGAGAGGTACCAATCACGACAGTTGCGTTATCAGATGCAAATGCGCGGATCGTGTTACCCACTGTTTCGAACTCATCCAAACGCAGATCAAAACCAGCAGTAATGTTAACCAAAACACCACGAGCGCCTGACAAGTCGATATCTTCCAGCAATGGACTAGAAATCGCCATCTCAGCGGCCTCTTCTGCACGATCTTCACCCTGTGCAATACCAGAACCCATCATAGCGTAGCCCATTTCGGACATCACGGTACGCACGTCAGCAAAGTCAACATTCATCAGACCTGGACGCGTGATCAGTTCAGCGATACCCTGAACCGCGCCTTTTAAAACGTCATTAGCTGCGCCGAAAGCATCCAGTAATGAAATGCCGCGGCCAAGCACTTTCAACAGTTTGTCGTTAGGGATAGTAATCAATGAATCTACATGTTTGGATAATTCAGTGATCCCTTGTTCGGCAAACGCCATGCGTTTTTTACCTTCGAAATTGAAAGGCTTAGTCACCACAGCAACTGTCAAAATCCCAAGCTCTTTTGCAATTTCAGCTACCACAGGCGCTGCGCCAGTACCAGTACCACCACCCATACCGGCAGCGATAAATACCATATCCGCACCATCAAGCGCGGTGCGCAATGCATCCCGATCTTCTTGAGCAGCAGTACGACCCACTTCCGGGTTTGCCCCAGCGCCCAAACCTTTGGTAATACCATTACCAATCTGGATAGTCTGGCCGACAGCCGTTTTACGCAATGCCTGAGCATCCGTGTTTACTGCAAAGAATTCAACACCTTCGATGCGTTCACGCACCATGTGCTCAACAGCGTTACCGCCGCCACCGCCGACGCCGATGACCTTAATCACCGCGTCATTGGTTAATTCTATTGGTTCAAACATATAGTTTCTCTCCGCTTTGTGCCTTTATATCGAGGCTAAAAGAAGATGCAGCCTCTGTATAAAATTAAAACTCTTTTTTCAGCCAGCTACTGACTCTCTTAAACCAGCGACTCACTGAAGCATGTTTTTCAATATCCGCATCACCATTAAGATGAGAGGCTTTCCCGTAATGCAGCAACCCCACTGCTGTTGAATAATAGGGTTCCTGCGCATAGTCCGTCAGACCAGTAATATTAAGAGGTTGACCAATACGTACCTGAGCATGGAACACACGCTGAGCACATTCAGCCAAACCATCAATCTGAGCGCCACCACCAGTCAAGACAATACCCGCAGCTAAGTGGTGTTTAACCCCCTGCTGGCGTAACTGTTCCTGCAATCGCAAGATTTCATCATTCACTAAATTCAGTAATTCGATGTAACGCGGCTCAATGACCTCAGCCAACGTCTGACGTTGTAAGCTACGTGGTGGACGTCCACCGACACTGGGTACCTCCACACTTTCATCTTTGCTGACTAACGAACCCAGCGCACAACCGTGGCGTACCTTTATCGTTTCTGCATCGCTTGGCGGCGTACCAAAGGCATAAGCAATATCACTGGTGACAACGTTGCCGGCATAAGGGATAACTTTGGTATGACGCAACGCTCCGCCGGTATACACCGCAATATCCATCGTCCCGCCGCCAATATCTACCACGCAAACGCCCAATTCACGCTCGTCTTCGGTCAAAACAGCATAGCTGGCAGCCAACCCGGAAAAAATAAGCTGGTCGACTTTCAAACCACAGCGCTCAACGGCTTTTGCAATATTCTTCGCCATATCATTATGACAGGTAATCAAGTGAACTTTCGCCTGCATGCGCACACCGGAAAGCCCCACCGGATTCTTAATGCCTTCCTGATAATCGATAGCATATTCTTGCGGAATAACATGTAGTATTCGGTATTCATCACGTACACGAACTGATTTGGCAGTATGAACAACATTGTCTACATCTTCCTGAGTGACTTCCTCTTCGGAAATAGGAACCATCCCGATTTCATTCTGACAACTGATGTGTTTTCCAGATAACGCCAGATAAACAGAAGAAATTTGACAATCTGCCATCAATTCAGCCTGATCGATAGCCCGCTGTACACATTTAACAACCGACTCCAGGTCGTTTACACCGCCTTTATCCATACCGCGGGATGGACAGCTTCCCACCCCGATAATATTAACCATACCATCGGGCAGAATTTCACCAACAAGGGCAGATACCTTTGCTGTGCCAATCTCTAGGCCAACTACTAATTTTCTGTCCGTCGATTTGATCATCGTTGTTCTGCCTGCCTCATATAATTATTGCCAGTAATTGTTTATTGCCCTTTGGCCGGAGCATTAGGATCGCCAATCGGTAAAGGCGCCCAACCTACCGCGGCGCCGCTGTCATAACGCAAATCCACGTAATCTACCCTTTTCTCTGTGTTCTGCTGTAACAGCGGATAAAGCTCGATAAAACGTTTAATACGGCCTGTTGTATCCATTCTTCCCAGCTTTAGCTGGACACCATTATCCAGCGTCAGTTGCCAGGAACGGCGCGCAGTCATTGCCGCCGCTTTTAATTTCAGTTTATTGGCGGCGAGAAGTTTAGCCATAGCTCGGTAACCATCAAGTACTTCTTTTTCACTACCTTGTGGGCCATAAAGCATCGGGAAATATCCTTTAGCTCCCCATTCAGGCGGAATGCTGAATACTTGACCTTCGGCATCCAGCATCTGTGTTTCATTCCAGCGCACATAAGGGACATATTCTACCAGATGAATTCTCAGTTCATCAGGCCACTGTTTACGGACAGTGACTTGCCTTATCCACGGCATCCGTTCAATTTGCTGCTGAATGATATTCACATCCTGCGTCATGAAAGTTCCCGGTTGCCCTAATGATAAAATTGCCTGCCGGATATCATCGTTGGTAGTGTAGTGACGCTCACCCGTTACCACCAGTTTTGAAATAGGCAATCTGTTAGCATCTTTCATCCAGTTAAGAACAGCCCAACCTCCCCAAATAATGGTCCCAATTACCATCAGGAAGAAAATAAGCCCTGCCAGGTAAGAGCCGTTACTAGGACGGGAACTGCTATTTTCATTATCCCGCCCCCTTACTTTCAGGGCCGCTTGAGACATATCAATCAGCCAACTCCAGAATCTTTACCACCAACTGTGAAAAACTTAATCCAGCCTGACGCGCAGCCATCGGCACCAAGCTGTGACTGGTCATCCCTGGCGATGTATTCACTTCCAGCAGATAGAAACCACCATCAGTATCCATCATGACATCTACCCGTCCCCAACCACTACATCCTACTGATTGATAAGCTTTAAGCGCCAGTTCTACCAATTGCTGCTCTTTTTCATCACTTAAGCCGCTTGGACAAAAATACTGTGTTTCTTCAGACAGATATTTTGCCTCATAGTCATAAAAAATAGCAGCGGGTTGAATACGAATAGAAGGTAAAGCCGTATCACCAAGGATGGCTACCGTGTATTCCGGGCCGTACAACCATTTTTCTATCAGCAAATCAACGTCATAACGAAACGCTATCTCTAATGCGCCACGCAACTCCGAAATCTCATTAACCTTAGTCATACCAACACTGGAACCTTCCAGACTTGGCTTAATAATTAATGGCAGACCTAAATCAGCTACATATTCTTGGAGTTGAAAATCCGTCAATCGTTCAAATTGCTGAGAATTCATTGCAACATATGGCGAAACAGTCAATCCAATCCCTTGCCATAACTGTTTTGTGCGCAATTTGTCCATTGACAGCGCAGAGGCCATCACGCCGCTACCGGTATAGGGTAACTGCAAAAACTCTAATACACCTTGCAAAGTACCATCTTCCCCACCACGCCCATGAAGCGCGATAAAGACTTTCTCAAATCCAGCCTCTTTAAGTTGAGTTACAGAAAAATCTTTTGTATCAACTGGATATGCATCAATACCTGCTTCTCTCAAGCCAGCCAACACGGCGTGTCCCGATAACAGCGAAACTTCACGCTCAGCGGAAGTTCCCCCCAACAGTACCGCGACTTTCTCAGCCATTGCGTTTTTCCTCATTCAAAGATGGCTGTAATTTTGTTTCAGCCAAATTACGCGCTATTTTGCCTATATTGCCGGCCCCTTGAACCAGAACTAAATCATTATCATCCAGCACCTGTGCCAACGCAGTGGTTACCTTTGCTGAATCAGATACTAAAATCGGATCTAACTTACCGCGGCTACGGATAGTACGGCACAACGAACGACTATCCGCCCCCGGAATAACCGCTTCACCCGCAGAGTAAACGTCCAACATCAGCAATACATCTACCTGATTCAATACATTGGCAAAGTCATCATACAAATCACGGGTTCGGGTATAACGATGAGGTTGAAATATCATCACAATACGTTTATCCGGCCAGCCAGCGCGAGCGGCTTTAATCGTTGCATCCACTTCCGTTGGATGATGACCATAATCATCAACCAACATTGCACTGCCACCTTTGCCGTTAACGTGTTCCAGAGAAAAATCGCCCAAAAAATCAAAACGGCGCCCGGTTCCCTGAAAACCAGCCAACGCAGCCAAAATATCACTGCCAGAAATCCCTTCCTCAGTTGCAACGGCTACTGCCGCCGCTGCATTCAGCGCATTATGGCGACCTGGCGCATTCAATACGACTTTCAAATCCGCCATATCTTGACGACTGATAGTAAAATATCCCTGAGCGCCCTTTTGCTCATAATGGGTAATACGGACATCGGCCTCTTCACTAAAACCATACGTCGTGATATAGCGCCCAACACGAGGGATTAACTCTTTAACAACCGGATCATCAATGCACATAACTGCACGCCCGTAGAAAGGTAAGTTGTGCAAGAAGTTAATGAACGTCTGTTTCAGGTTTTCGAAGTCACCATGATAGGTATCCATATGGTCTGCTTCGATATTCGTAATGACCGCCACCATCGGCTGCAAATGCAAGAAAGAGGCATCACTTTCGTCAGCCTCCGCAATTAAATAACGGCTACTGCCAAGACGAGCATGTGTTCCTGCTGCTTTAACTAAACCACCATTAACAAAGGTGGGATCTAAACCAGCCTGTGCATAGATGCTAGAAATCATCGCCGTTGTGGTTGTTTTACCGTGAGTCCCGGCAATAGCGATACCATGACGGTAACGCATGAGTTCTGCCAACATCTCTGCTCGGCGAATAACCGGAATTCGGGCCTCACGAGCAGCGACAATTTCCGGGTTATCCGCCAAGATTGCGCTTGAAGCCACAACAACACTGGCATCCAGTATATTTTCAGGACGATGGTTAAAGTAAATCTGAGCGCCCAACTTAGTCAGTTGCCGAGTTACCGGGTTTGGCGCTAAATCAGATCCACTAATCTGATAACCTTCATTAGCCAACACTTCGGCGATCCCCCCCATGCCAGCACCTCCAATGCCAACAAAGTGGATATGCCTGACTTTCCTCATCTCAGGCACGAAAGCTCTTAATTTCGCCAGTTGCTGTGTATTCACGTTTTCTTCTTCACTATATATGTTTGCTTCACCGCCCCTTTTAAGGCGATCTAAATCATTTTTTCGCCGCATCGATTAATGCCGCCGATACTCGCTCAGTTGCATCAACAATTGCTGCTGAACGGGCTTTTTCCGCCATTTCCAACAATTGCGGCCGTTGCCACTGAGTTAACAATTCGATTATTGCATCAACCGTAAATTGGGGTTGCTCCAGTATTTTTGCTGCGCCAACCTTTTCTAGAGGTAACGCATTCCAGTATTGCTGACGATCTTTATGCTGAAATGGCACAAAAATCGCAGGTAATCCCGCAGTAGACACTTCACTAACCGTCAACGCGCCAGAACGACAAATCACTACATCAGCCCAAGCATAAGCTTGCGCCATATCGTCAATAAATTCAGTAATCTTATGTTCACATTTAACTGAGTTGTTGTAGGCATTCTGAACACTTTCTTTCGCCCCTTTGCCTGTCTGATGCCAAAGCGTAATTTTATCACCCATACGGGCAGCAATTTCAGGCATTGTCTGGTTAAGAATTCTCGCCCCTTGACTGCCGCCAACAACCAGAATCCGAATCGGACCTTCACGCCCTGTTAAACGTTGTTTAGGCATAGGCAGCGCCAACACATCTGCGCGAACAGGGTTGCCAACAACGGGCGCTTTTGGAAATGCGCCGGGAAATGCTTGTAAAACAGTTGTAGCAATTTTAGCCAGCCACCGATTTGTCAGGCCGGCAATACCATTCTGTTCATGCAATACAACCGGAATACCGCACATCCATGCAGCAATACCGCCGGGACCAGAAACATATCCTCCCATGCCAAGCACGACATCTGGTTGATAGCGATGTATAATCGCCTTTGCCTGACGAATTGCTTTGAAAATTCGCACCGGGGCAGCTAACAATGCTTTGATCCCTTTACCTCGCAGACCAGAAATCTGAATAAATTCAATGTCAATGCCATGTTTCGGTACTAAATCGGCTTCCATACGATCCGCTGTTCCCAACCAGAGAACGTCCCAGCCCTGGTCTTTTAAATGATGAGCTACAGCCAACCCTGGGAAGACATGTCCTCCAGTTCCACCTGCCATCACCATCAAACGCCGGGTTTTGCCACTCATCGGGGGCTCCTTACAAACGCCTGAGCTTTTGCCAAGCGTGTTTCAAAATCAATTCTTAATAGCAATACAATAGCTGTTGACATAATCAACAAACTTGAACCACCGTAACTAATCAAAGGTAAAGTCAAACCTTTAGTCGGCAACATACCGGCGGCGGCCCCAACGTTAACCAGAGCCTGAAAACTGAACCAGATACCCACCGAACAAGCGAGAAAACCCGAAAAACGCTGATCCATCTGTAATGCGCGACGACCTATCGTCATCGCGCGAAAAGCGACGAAGAATATCATTAACAACACCAAAACCACACCTACGTAACCTAATTCTTCTGCCAAAACAGAGAAAATAAAGTCAGTATGCGCTTCCGGCAGGTATTCCAATTTCTGTACTGAATTTCCTAGTCCTTGCCCTAAAAATTCCCCACGACCAAAAGCCATCAAAGATTGCGTTAATTGATAACCTTTGCCATATGGATCTTCCCAAGGGTCCAGAAAGGACGTCACACGGCGTATACGGTAAGGTTCAGCAATGATTAACAAAACCACCGCGAATACCCCTGAACCAATAATCGCTAGAAATTGCCATAACTTCGCACCGGCCAGAAATAGCATTGCCAACGTTGTTACAAACAGTACAACCACAGTTCCTAAGTCAGGTTGAGCCAGAAGTAACACCGCTAGCACAACCATCACGCCCATTGGCTTACAGAACCCCCAAAAGTTATTCCGCACTTCTTCTACTTTGCGCACTAAATAACTGGCGAGATAGCAAAATAGAGCAAGTTTCGATAACTCAGCAGGTTGAATTCTCAAAGGCCCAATGGCAATCCAACGCGATGCGCCATTTACGGAATTTCCCACCACCAGGACAATCAACAACAAAATAACGGAAGTAAGCAGCATCAGATTGCTATAGCGCTGCCAGAAATCCATCGGGATACGCAGTGTGATCAATGACAACCCGAAAGCCAGCAAGAGATAAATCGCATCACGTTTAGCAAACAGAAACGGATCTTCTGCAAGACGCTGCCCGACCGGCATTGATGCTGATGTCACCATAACAAAGCCGATAATTCCCAATCCGAGCGTCAGCCAAACCAGTGTGCGATCATACAACACCATATTGGCGGCATCAGTTTCACGGCCGCCAATAACCCAGTCTTTTAATCTACTGAATCCCGGAATAGACATCAGCCCAACTCCTCTGCCAAACGGGCAAACTCATGACCACGCTGTTCAAAATTGCGGAACTGATCAAGGCTTGCACAAGCAGGAGATAACAGCACCATGTCACCCGCCTCCAGCCGCGGAGCGATATCACGTATCGCCTGTTCCATAGTTTCAGTTAATGTCGCTATTTCCGGGCGTAGTTGCGCCAGTCGTTTCCCATCCCGGCCAAAGCAATAAAGCCGAATTTTATCCCCACAAAGGAAAAGCTTGAGCGGAGAAAAGTCTGCCGACTTACCATCGCCACCTAACAACAAATAAAGCGTGCCTTCCAGGTTCAGACCATTAAGCGCCGCCGCCGTACTGCCAACATTGGTTGCCTTAGAATCGTTAATCCAACGCACTCCGTTGTTCAGATGAACAAGTTGGAAACGATGGTCAAGCCCCGGATAAACCGTCAATGCTGTCAAACTGGCTTCACGAGGAATACCAACCGCATCAGCTAAAGCCAATGCAACCAATCCATTGACGTAGTTATGTCGTCCAGTCAGCTTAATTTCATTTGTCGCCAGTAGTGATTGGTTGTGAACTTTCAAACAGGCGTTTTCACTATCAAGCTGGTAGTCGCCACAATCGACACCAAAGCTGACACAACGGCTGTCCATACCCGTTTCAGGCAGTGTCAGGGGATCTTGAGCATTCACAATGCATCTTTTCGCCTGGCGATAAATCCTCAGTTTAGCCGCCCGGTACTGAGATACTCCCTGAGGATAGCGATCCATATGATCCTCAGTCACATTAAGCACAGCGGCAGCTGTTGCATTCAGGCTATATGTGGTTTCCAACTGGAAACTGGAGAGCTCTAAAACATAAAGCTGACAAGATTTCTTCAACAATTCTAATGCAGGCAGGCCAATATTACCGCCAACACCCACCTGCCAATTAGCCGCTCTCGCCATTTCACCGACAAGACTGGTAACGGTGCTTTTACCATTAGAACCCGTAATTGCGACAATTGGAGCTGTTGCTTCACGGCAAAACAACTCGATATCACCAACAATTTCAATACCTGCATTAGCCGCAGCCTGTAATTCCACCGTTGCCAAAGCAACGCCTGGGCTTACAACAATCAAGTCAGCATCCATCAACCAACCAGTATTCAGGCTTCCACTGTGACACTCAACACCATCGGGCAGTTTATCCTTGCCGGGTGGTACCGCACGAGTATCCATCACACGCGGGATCACGCCTCGTGCCATAAAAAAGTCGACACAGGAGAGACCAGTCAGTCCCAACCCGATAATGACGACTTTTTTACCCAAATAATCCGTCATGATTAACGTACCTTCAATGTTGCCAGGCCAATCAGCACTAGCATCAGAGAAATAATCCAAAAACGCACAATAACGCGTGGTTCTGGCCAGCCTTTCAATTCATAGTGATGGTGAATAGGCGCCATACGGAAAATACGCTGCCCGCGCAGTTTAAAAGAACCCACCTGTAAAATAACTGACAGGGTTTCTACCACAAATACACCGCCCATAATCACCAATAGAAACTCCTGGCGTAACAACACAGCAATCGTCCCCAGTGCGCCGCCTAATGCCAAAGAACCCACATCCCCCATAAACACTTGAGCCGGGTAAGTGTTAAACCATAAGAAACCTAGCCCCGCGCCAACAATCGCAGTACAGACGATAACCAGCTCGCCAGCATGGCTCAGATAAGGGATATGCAGATAGTTAGCAAAATTGACGTTACCTGTTGCCCATGCCACCAAAGCAAAACCCGCCGCAACAAAAACGGTTGGCATAATTGCCAAACCATCCAATCCGTCCGTCAGATTCACTGCATTACTGGTTCCGACAATCACAAAGTAAGTCAACAGAATGTAAAGCACACCCAGTTGCGGCATCACATCTTTAAAGAATGGCACGACCAATTGCGTTGCCGGCGTATCTTTACCGACGCTATACATGGCAAACGCCACACCCAATGCTAAGACGGACTGCCAGAAATACTTCCAGCGGGCAATCAACCCCTTAGTATCTTTGCGCACAACTTTGCGGTAATCATCTACAAAACCAACAATGCCGTAACCAATCAGCACAATCAGCACGCACCAAACATAAGGGTTGTTCAAGCGAACCCACAACAGTGTAGAAATCGTAATTGCAAGTAAGATCAGCAAACCACCCATCGTCGGCGTACCACGCTTGCTAAAATGAGATTCCGGCCCATCGTTGCGAACAACCTGCCCAATTTGTAATTTTTGCAGGAAGGCGATCATGCGCGGCCCCATCCACAATGCGATAGCCAAAGCAGTCAGCAGGCTGACGATAGCCCTAAACGTCAAGTAAGAAAAGACGTGAAAGCCGGTATGATATTTGACCAAATATTCGGCCAGCCAAACTAACATGTGAAGCTCTCCTGTAATGCGTAAACAACATCTTCCATTTTGGTATTGCGCGAACCTTTAACTAACACTGAAATGACTTTGTGTTGCTGTAATAGTGGAATCAATGTTGCAATCAATGCGGCTTTATCCGCAAAATGCTGACCACAGCCGCTTGCCTCACTAACATGAATACTTAATTTGCCGACACTGAACACGCTATCGATACCGCAAGAAGCTGCGGTTTCACCAATTTGACGATGGTAATCTTCTGACTGTTCACCTAATGCCCCTATATCGCCGACAACCAGCACTCGGTAACCCGGCATCTGTGATAACACCTGAACGGCAACGGTCATTGAACCAACATTGGCGTTATACGTGTCATCAAGCAGCAATTTTCCTTCTGCCAAATTGATTGGAAACAACCGCCCCGGTACCGCTTTCAGCTCAGACAAGCCCAGACGAATATCTCGTAAGGTTGCACCAACAGAAATTGCCAACGCACTGGCAGCTAACACATTGGCGACATTGTGTTTCCCAGGCAACGGCAAGTTGATTTCTGTGCTACCAATAGGCGTGTGCAGACAAAAATCCGTCGTCAGTTGTTTAACCTGAATATCCGTAGCGTAAAAATCAGCACCTGATACTTGTTGCATGGAAAAACGCTGAACTGTTTTGTCACCAATAACTTGTTGCCAATGAGCCCAATCATTACTTTCCATATTGACAATGGCCGTACCTTTTTCTGGAAGGCCGGTAAAAATTTCGCCTTTAGCTTTTGCAATACTCGCAAGAGAACCAAAATCCGCTAAGTGCGCGGCAAACAGGTTATTGACTAACGCCGTTTCTGGCCGAACCATTTCTACGGTATAAGCGATTTCACCAACATGACTTGCACCTAATTCAACCACAGCAAACTCATGTTGTTCTGTCAGTCTGAACAATGTCAGCGGTACGCCAATATCATTATTCAGGTTACCCGCGGTATAGAGGGTGTTACCACACTGGCGCAAAATCGCCGCAGTCATCTCTTTCACCGATGTTTTGCCGGACGACCCCGTCAACGCAACGACACGAGCGTTACTCTGCTGGCGAACCCAACCCGCTAATTTACCCATTGCTAAACGAGTATCTTTAACCACGACCTGTGGAAAGTTAACATCCAACATACGGCTGACAAGCAAAGCGCCAGCACCGGCTTTTACTGCATCAGCAAAAAAATCATGAGCATCAAAACGCTCACCTTTCAAGGCAATAAACAGACTGCCATTTCCAACCTGACGGCTGTCAGTAGCCACATCACTGATACAAATATTTGCTGCCTGCTGTTCAGTCACCTGATTCAATACGCCATTCGTTACTTGTGCTAGTTGTTGCAAAGTGAGGGAAATCATGCAATCACCCCCAATAACCGAGCAACAGTTAACCGGTCCGAGTAATCCAGACGACGATGGCCGACCAATTGATAATCTTCATGGCCTTTACCCGCTATCAATACAACATCACCTGCTTTTGCCTGCATAATAGCGTTGGTTACCGCTTCAACACGGCCATGAATCGCTATCGCCCTCCCCGGATCAAGAAACCCCGTCAGAATATCAGCAACAATTGCCTGTGGTTCTTCATTGCGCGGATTATCATCAGTAACAATCACATAATCGGCCCACTGTTCTGCAACGCCCCCCATCAATGGACGTTTACCTTTATCACGATCACCACCACAACCAAAAACACACCAAAGCTTACCTTGACAATGCAAACGTGCAGCCATTAAAGCCTTTTCCAGCGCATCAGGTGTGTGAGCATAATCAACAACGACAACGGGTTTGCCCGGCGCAGTGAATACTTCCATTCGCCCACAGACAGGTTCCAGGCAGGAAGCTGTTTCAAGTAGTTTTTCCAGCGGATAATCCAGAGCTAATAGGGTGGAAAGCGCCAACAATAGGTTACTGACATTAAATGCCCCCATTAGCGAACTATCAATTGTACCGCCTCCCCAACTGGACTCGAAAGTGATAGATGCCCCTTTATCGTGATACTTTATTTCATGCGCCGCCAACCAACGGCCCTGCCAATTTTCCGGCAAACGATTTTCCATCGTTACAGCAACCGCTTGTGGTAAATGGGATAACCATTTCAATCCAATCTCATCATCAGCATTAATGATTTGTTGCTTCACATTATGAGTGGAAAATAGCAGCCACTTAGCTGCTTCGTAGTGCTCCATATCACCGTGGTAATCAAGATGGTCACGGCTCAAATTGGTAAACACTGCCGCCTCAAACGGCAGCGCAGCCACACGCCCCTGAACCAACCCATGAGAAGAGACTTCCATTGCCGCAAAAGTCGCCCCTTGCTGAACAAGTTGTTGCAAATCCAGTTGGATATCAACGGCAGAACCTGTGGTATTTTCACTTGGCGTCACACGCCCCAATAAACCATTGCCAACAGTTCCCATCACCGCGCTGGTTTCACCTAATCTGTGGCTCCACTGCGCAAGTAATTGAGTCGTAGTTGTTTTACCATTGGTTCCGGTTACACCAATCAAGCGCAATTTATCACCAGGGTGACAGTAAAACTCACCAGTTAACTGTGACAACTTATTATTCAAATCGTTCACATAAACAACCGGAACACCATGCATAATTTGTACGGTTCCGTTATCAGCCTCGCCCTGAGCTTCTGCAATAACCGCCGCAACCCCTTGTGCGATAGCTTGAGGAATGTAGTGTCGACCATCTGTCTGGTACCCTTTAATCGCAACAAACAGATCTCCGGCAGACGATTTACGGCTGTCTAATGTCATTTCGCGTAACTCACGCACTGGGGCATCAATACCCAACGGCGCGAGTAAATCGCGTAGATTACGATCTGCCACCTGTATCCTCTTTCTTATTAATTACAAATTCGTTTTTATCACCTGCCGCCAAAGCATCCGGCTCCACATTCATGATGCGTAGAGCACCCCCCATAATGGCACCAAATACCGGCGCAGAAACCACACCACCGTAATACTTACCTGTCAGTGGATCATTAATGACCACAACCAGTGCAAATCTTGGGTTACTTGCAGGGGCAACTCCTGCGGCGTAAGAGATATATCGATTAGCATATTTGCCATCCGGCCCGACTTTCTTGGCTGTACCCGTCTTGATTGCAATCCGATAACCTTTTATCGCAGCCCGTACTCCACCTCCGCCAGGCAAAGCCACACTTTCCATCATATGAACGACTGTTCGCATGATAGGCTCAGGAAATACTCTTGTGCCCGGCACAGGCGGATCAACTTTGGTAATTGACAGAGGACGATAAATACCCAAGCTACCAATCGTTGCATAGACCCGCGCTAACTGTAATGGTGTTACCATCAGCCCATAACCGTAAGAAAAGGTCGCTCTCTCAAGATCTGACCACCGTTGTTTTCCTATTGGATATAAGCCGCTGCTTTCTCCAACCAACCCCAGATTGGTCGCCTTTCCTAACCCAAAGCGTGAATAAACATCCACCAATTCTGTTGCGGGCATCGCTAACGCTAGCTTAGAAACACCGACGTTACTCGATTTTTGTAAAATACCAGTGATAGATAATTCCGAATAACGGGATACATCTCTAATTTCTTTGCCGCTTATCCTAAAAGGTACTGTATTAATAACCGTATTTTCTTTGATGATACCATCATTGAGCGCAGCCATTACCACCATAGGTTTAACAGTGGAACCTGGCTCGAAAATATCGGTGATAGCCCGGTTACGCATCACTTCTTTTGGCGTATTAATGCGATTATTTGGGTTATAAGATGGGCTGTTTGCCATTGCCAGCACTTCTCCGGTATTAACATCTACCAATACTGCTGTACCGGATTCTGCTTTGTTAAAGGCCACCGCGTTTGTTAATTCGCGGTAAACTAACGCCTGTAAACGCTCATCAATACTCAATACCAAATTGTGCGCCGCCAGACTATCAACAGATGAAATATCTTCGATGACACGGCCAAAGCGGTCTTTACGTACAGTCCGCTCACCCGGTTGACCCGTCAGCCAACGATCAAAACTTTTTTCTACGCCTTCAATACCCTGACCATCAACGTTGGTCACGCCAATAATATGTGCGGTTACCTGACCTGACGGGTAATAACGCCGGGATTCCTGGCGCAAATAAATCCCCGGCAATTTCAGTTTATGAATATAATCGCCAACCGATGGATTAACCTGACGCGCTAAATAAACAAAACGACCTTTCGGATTAGCGCTAACTTTGTCGGTAAGTTGCTCAAGAGGCAAATTAATGGCATCAGATAAAGCTTTCCAGCGGGTATCATCCGTAATCCCCCCTTTTTCAAATACCTCTTTCGGATCTGCCCAAACAGCATTGACTGGAACGCTGACAGCCAGAGGTCGCCCCATACGGTCACTGATCATACCGCGAGCGGTAGGGATTGATTGCACGCGCAGGGAACGTAAATCACCTTCTTTAACCAGTTGATCCGGGTTGATGACCTGCAAATAAGTCACTCTCAGCAATAAGCCAATTAAAGCTACGGCAATCCCCCCGCACAACAAAGCAAAACGCCAGCTAACAAAACTGGCTTTATCTTCTTGCCGTTTTAATTTCACGGAGCGTGCTGCTTTCATCGCTTACCTTTTAATAATTAAATTAACTCACTGTGAAACAACAATGTTTTCCTGAGCAGGATTAACATGCTGCATATGCATTTTTTCAACAGCTATCCGCTCAACTCGACTGTGATCGCCTAAGGCATTTTCTTCGAGGATCAGATTGCGCCACTCGATATCTAATGCATCTCTTTCCACGACCAGATGTTCTCTTTCAGCCGTCAACAAGCGGGTTTCATGTGCAATGGTTACAACGACTATGGCCGAAACCAATACAGCGACTAGAAGAATTAACGGTATTTTGGCATTTTTGAGTAAATCGTTGCCGATAATACCGGTTAATCCGTGACGTTCACCTGCCATTATTCACTAACTTTTTCAGCAAAACGCAAAACAGAACTGCGAGCCCGTGGGTTATCAGCCACTTCTTCCTCTGAAGGTTTCATTTTGCCAATCGATTTCAAGCTACGCCCACCTTGTGCTTTCAGTTGCTCTTCTGTTAATGGCAATCCTGCTGGCACCTGTGGCCCTCGACTATTCTGACGAATAAATCGTTTAACGATACGATCTTCCAGCGAATGAAAACTGATAACTGACAGTCTCCCCTCTGGCGCAAGCACTTGTAATGCTCCCTCCAGCGCTTGCTCAATTTCTTCCAGCTCACTGTTGATATAAATCCTAATAGCCTGGAAGCTCCTAGTTGCTGGATGCTTATGTTTTTCTTTTACTGGGCTAGCTTGAGCAATCAAATCAGCTAGCGCTTTTGTTCGGGTAATTGGATCTTCCTGATTGCGTGCCACAATGGCTCTGGCAATGCGTTTGGCGAAACGCTCTTCGCCAAATGTTTTCAATACCCAAGCAATATCATCTGCTGTCGCATGCATCAGCCATTCTGCTGCTGACTGCCCGCGAGTCGGGTCCATCCGCATATCTAACGGCCCATCACGCATAAAAGAAAAACCGCGTTCTGGGTCATCCAACTGAGGCGAAGAAACACCTAAATCCAGTAATACACCATCAATTTTGCCAGTCAGCCCGGCTTTTTCTGTATAGTCAGCCAATTTAGAAAATGGCCCATGTACAATTGAAAACCGGGGATCTGTAATCGCTTTTGCTACTTCAATCGCCTGTGGATCGCGATCAATTGCAATTAAGCGACCTGCCGTCCCCAATTGCGACAAAATCAGACGTGAATGCCCACCACGGCCAAATGTACCGTCAATATAGATTCCATTTTCACGGATATTCAGTCCGTTGACTGCTTCATCCA
Organism: Photorhabdus sp. P32; assembly: GCF_038085095.1. Lineage (NCBI taxonomy): Bacteria > Pseudomonadati > Pseudomonadota > Gammaproteobacteria > Enterobacterales > Morganellaceae > Photorhabdus > Photorhabdus sp. P32. The sequence continues at coordinate 85,427 of NZ_JAZGJN010000288.1, forward strand.
GCAATACGCTGGTATGTTTAAAATGACTATTTGCCATATTTATAGTGATAATTCCTGTAACCGTACTGATAAAGGTTCCTTTGTGGATTGCTCAGCCGCAATGTCATCTTTAACCTGTTGATACCAAGTCTGCTCATCCCACAGTTCAAATTTGTTGAACTGACCAACCAGCATAACCTCTTTGACTAGCCCAGCATGTTGGCGCAATGTACTAGCTAGCAAAAGACGCCCTGCACTATCCATCTGACATTCACTGGCATGACCTAAAAGCAAACGTTGCACCCGACGCTCCGCCGGATTCATGCTGGATAAGCGAGAAAGTTTTTCTTCAATAATTTCCCATTCAGATAATGTATAGAGCAACAAGCACGGCTGATGAAGGTCAATGGTACAAACCATTTGCCCTTGCGATTCCTCATTTAGCATTGCCCGGTATCGGGTAGGTACGGTGAGCCGCCCCTTGCTATCGAGATTAATCTGCGTTGCTCCACGAAACATCGAAACATCCTCAGGTCGCCCCTGGTGATCAAAAATTACCACTTTATCCCACTAATCCCCACAATAAGGAGTTTACGGATGGGACGAAAACCTTGTCAAGCCAGAGCCGATGCGCTTTAGCTATATTTGATGGCAGGATTTTGGCAGTTGGGAGGCATAATTATTAAATTTAGCAATATCAATAATAATTAACACCATGATAATTCTGAATAATTTTACAAGCACAAGGAAAATAAATGTTTATGACAAAATAATGAAAAAATAGTTGTGTGATTAATTTATTTACATAATTTACATTTCATTACTATTTAGCCATTGTACAGCAATGTTTATCATTTTATTTGATGCATTCAGCATTGAAACTAACTAGCAACAAAAAGCCACCAGATAAATATTATTAAAATCAATTTAATATATAAAAGACGGTAAAAAAACGGGGGTAAATAGACAAATCTCAAACTCAAATAAGTGCTGTTCCATGCTCTTCTTCCTACTGAATAATTTATGTATGAACGAAATTGCTATTTAATCGCGATAAAACATCTACGTAAAACACATCTACGTAAGGACTGCTTGAAAGTTGTCCTTACACATTTCTCTTAAAACAAATCTGACAACCAAAACCCCTCATCAGAAAATTTAATGAGGGGTTTTTATTATATTTTTCGACTCAGGCTTCCTCGACGACATAAGTCACGATGTATCCGTGTGATACCCGGCCCTGGCTTCTGTTTTTCATCCAGACTTGCTAACACCAGTTCCAATACCCGTTCAGCAATTTCACGATGACGCTGCGCGACAGAGAGCACTGGACATTCAAGGAAATCCAATAATTCATGATCGCCAAAAGTCGCAATAACCAATTGATTTGGTAAACGGCCGCTGTGTTTCAGGGTAACATCCATGACGCCTTGCAACAGGGCAAAAGAGGTGGTGAACAACGCTTGCGGCATTGAATGAGTTTCTAACCATTTGGAGAACGCTTCAGCCGCCGCATCACGTTCATAGCTGTTTGAATAGAGGTACATTATTTCGCGAGGATCATCTTTCCACGCTTCACGGAACCCCTGCTCACGCAGAAAACTGACTGACAATTCAGGTAATGCGCCGAGATAAAGCACAGATTCAGCAGGGAATTGACGAAATTCTTGTGCTAACATCTTTGCATCTTCAAAATCATCACCCACTACGCTGATAAAATGTTCATTTTCGAGTGCCCGATCAAGAGCAATGATAGGCAAAGAACGACTTGCCCAACGTTGATAAAAAGGATGCTCCGGCGGTAATGCGGTAGAAACAATAATTGCATCCACCTGACGTTGCAACAGGTGTTCAACACAACGCATTTCATTATCAGGCTGGTCTTCCGAACAGGCTATCAATAACTGATAACCACGTTGACGAGCCTGACGTTCCAAATAATTAGCAATACGGGTATAGCTGGTATTTTCTAAATCTGGAATAACCAAACCAATAGAACGGGTACGTCCTGCACGGAGACCGGCTGCCACAGCATTAGGATGGTAATTATGCTCTCTAACCACTGCCATCACTTTTTCTACCGTTTTATCACTGACACGGTATTGCTTGGCTTTACCATTAATTACATAACTGGCCGTTGTGCGTGAAACACCTGCAAGGCGGGCGATTTCATCCAGTTTCACATTAACTCCTTATAGACCCCACAAAGGCTCTACTTTATCGCAGAGCCTGATAAATGTATGCATATACCCGTCACCTTTCAAGTTGCCTCTTTGTTGGCTGCACTCACTCACCCCGGTCACATCGTTATCTATGCTCCCGGGGATTCGCTCCTTTGCCGTCGCGATGCATCTTGAAATCCATAGGGTATATAGTCCCGCAGTTTGCGATTTTTCATCGCATAATTTTATCCCCGCGAGATACGCCGACAATACCTGAACGAGCAACTTCAACAATTTCCGCAACATCTCGAACCGCATCGAGAAATGCATCCAATTTATCGCTAGTTCCTACCAACTGCACGGTATATAAAGTCGAAGTCACATCGACGATCTGCCCACGGAAGATATCAGTACTGCGTTTGATCTCTTCACGTCCATATCCACTGGCCTGTAATTTGACTAGCATAACCTCACGCTCTACATGAGAACCCGATGCCAACTCGCTGACTCGTAACACATCCACCAGCTTGTGCAACTGTTTTTCAATCTGTTCAAGTACCCTTGCATCTCCCTTAGTCTGAATTGTCATCCGCGATAATGTCGGATCATCAGTTGGGGCGACAGTTAAACTTTCAATGTTATAGCCACGTTGGGAAAACAGGCCAACAACACGGGACAAAGCCCCTGATTCGTTTTCAAGTAATACAGATAAAATCCGGCGCATAATCAGGTTCTCTCCGTTTTGCTTAACCACATCTCATCCATTGCTCCTCCACGGATCTGCATAGGATATACATGTTCAGTTTCATCCACTGTGACATCAACAAAGACCAACCGCTGATTTTCAGTCACCTCTTTCAAGGCTTCCGCCAATTTACTTTCCAATTCGTCATAACGCTGGATAGAAATGCCAACATGACCATAAGCCTCAGCCAGTTTGACAAAATCAGGCAGAGATTCCATATAGGACTGAGAGTGACGGCCAGCATAAATCATGTCTTGCCACTGTCTTATCATTCCCAGGAAACGGTTATTCAAATTCAGAACCAATATCGGCAACCCATATTGCAATGCTGTAGATAGCTCCTGAATATTCATCTGAATACTGCCATCCCCCGTAACACAGACTACCGTCTCTTCCGGTTTCACCAGTTTAACGCCCAAAGCCGCCGGTAAACCAAATCCCATCGTTCCCAAACCACCGGAACTGATCCAACGTCTTGGTTTATCAAATGGGTAATGCAATGCAACAAACATCTGATGCTGTCCAACATCTGAAGTGATATAAGCTTCCCCCTGCGTTAGACGATAGAGAACCTCAATAGCAGCTTGTGGTTTAATTTTTTCGCCGCTGCGATCAAAATTGAGACATTTACGGCTACGCCATTGCTGAATAGATAACCACCAATCTTTTAGCGCATCTGGATCTTGTGTGTCTTCCACTGTTTCCAGCAACGCCAGCATTTGTCCAAGCACCTGTTTAGCATCACCAACAATAGGTACATCTGCCGAAACCGTTTTCGAAATTGATGTTGGATCAATATCAATATGCAATACCGTTGCTTCCGGACAATATTTTTCCAGATTATTGGTAGTGCGATCATCAAAACGTACACCAACAGCAAAAATGACATCTGAATTATGGATAGCTTTGTTAGCTTCAAATGTACCATGCATACCAAGCATACCCAGGCTTTGCGGATGAGTTGCAGGGAAACTGCCCAATCCCATCAAGGAGCTCACCACAGGGATATTGAATTTTTCTGCCAATACCAATAATTCTGTTGAACAATCTGCGTTAATCGCCCCTCCGCCCACATATATGACCGGTTTTTTCGCATTCAATAGTTTTCTCAATGCCCGCTTAATCTGCCCTTTATGTCCTTGAATCGTTGGATTATAAGAGCGCATACTTATCTGATCGGGATAAATATAGGGTAATTTTACTGCCGGATTTACCGTGTCTTTCGGTAAATCAATAACTACAGGCCCCGGACGACCACTAGAAGCCAGATAGAAGGCTTTTTTCAGTACTTTCGGAATATCTTCCGCTTTTTTCACTAAAAAACTGTGTTTTACGATCGGACGGGATATCCCTACCATGTCACATTCTTGAAATGCATCATTACCAATCAGGGAACTAGCGACTTGACCGGATAATACCACCATCGGAATTGAATCCATATAAGCCGTCGCAATACCTGTAATGGCATTAGTTGCGCCTGGACCGGAGGTAATCAATACCACCCCCACCTTCCCGGTAGAACGAGCATAACCATCAGCCATATGAACGGCCCCCTGCTCATGACGCACCAGGATATGCTCAATACCTCCAACCGTATGCAGGGCATCGTAAATATCTAGAACTGCCCCTCCCGGATAACCGAATATATGCTCAACGCCCTGATCAATTAACGATCGGACGACCATTTCAGCTCCTGATAACATCTCCATAGGTTTTCCTCCAGGCTCTGTTTGCAAGTTAATAATCGGAAGTTACTTCCACTTTTATTTTAGTAAGACGAATAGCCTCTCAGCGATATATTGATGCTGAGTCAATTAACATAACGCTAGAAACGGGTGTTAGCAATGTGAGTACAAGGAAGAATAACCACTTTCTGACAATTCAAGATGTCTCTTGCAAGCGTTATCTTGCTATCAAGCAGCGAAGGATAAGCAGAATATGAGTGGCTATACCTAAAAAGAATGACAACGTATAGGTATTATCCAGTATATATACGATAAAAAACTAAAAAACAGTTTTCAAAATCATTTAAGTCATCGAAGTATGAATTTGATAAAGTAAATCCAGACAAAATGCCTCAGATAATTTGACCGTCATTTCTTCGCTTTTGATGTCCATTGAAAATAATTCATTCGGATAAAATCCATTTACCCCATTTTAATTAGAGAATGCACTACAAATCATTGTTTATTCTTGGAATACCAGTCCCATACATACAACACTTGCCTAGAGATGAAATTATTACCCAAACAACCAAATTCAATAATAAATCAAATGACGATTTAAAATAGGAATAAATTATTTACACAACTCAGGAGATAGACCTCAATATTTATAAAAAAACACAATGCAAAAATGAATGTCTTAAAAAAAAATTAATCACTGAGATGACTATTAACTCTTATACTTTTATTATTCAAGTAGCTGAAAGATAACGGGTATATTGATTAAAATAATCTACTAAAATAGCCAAGCTCTCAATGCAAACAAACTTGGCATATTTAAAGCAACCAAGGTATTTATTTACAACATCGAATTATCTTTTAATACCTTTTCTAGCCTAGGAAAAACAGTAAAGCCGTCGCGATCTAAAAAGTGCCCACCGTCTGGAACCCCATATAATTCAGCCTGAAGTTGCTGACTTAAATTTAATGTAAACTGTGGGGGTACAATCTCATCATTAAGCGATAATATCGCTATTCGTTGATTTATTTTTTGTATGAGGGGACGAAAATCCAAGTTCTCATGAGTAAATATACTTAATTCAGGTAAAGTTGATAGCTTTTCATAAAATCCTGAAATCAATACAATCCCCCCAATATTTACATTATCAGGTAAAGATAAGATATAACGGAGTGTGGCAATACAACCCAGACTATGCCCGATAAAAAGCGTTTTTTCATCAGGATTAGGCACACTTTCCTGCAACTTTTCTTGCCATAAATGAGGTGAAGGAGCATGAGATTCAGGCATTTCCGGCACTATCACATTGACATTTAACTTTTCATACTGAGCTTTAAGCCAAGGAAACCAATGATGATCAGGAGTCGCCATAAGACCATGCACAATAACTACATTATTAAAATTCATCAATTCACCCCATTATAAAAATTATATTTTATTTACCATACAAATTTACCATTATTTTATTAAGATATTCAATACAGGAATAGCACAATATTGTCAACCAATATATTCTCTATAATTAACCAAGAAAACAATGCCAATTTCATAAAATTATATTCATTCGATCTGCAATATTTAACAATTACAGAATAATCTTAGATAATATAATTTATCTGTGATTTTAAGGCGGAAAAAGTTTATTAGTCTAATATTGAATTCTTTAAAATTGGATATTCATGGGATAAACCAAAAATGGGATATTACGACAATATCCCCCAAATTTCGCCTGAATAACCGGCAACACCAACCTTTTGTATAAGATCCCAAAAATCAATCCTGATACATAGATTCAATTTCTTCATGGTAACGCTGCATAATAATTTTCCTCCTCAATTTCAATGTTGGCGTTAATTCACCCGTTTCCATTGAAAATGGTGTTGGCAATAATATGAAACGCTTTACCTGATCGAAGTGAGCAAAGTTTTTCTGCATCTCTTTCAAGCGTTGCTCAAACATATTGATAATCTGACTATGACGCAGTAATTCAACCCGGTCATGATATTTGAGATTAATTGATCTTGCATATTCTTCCAATATATCATAACAAGGCACTATAAGAGCAGATACAAATTTACGAGCATCAGCAATAACAGCAACATGTTCAATAAAACGATCTTGCCCCAAAATACTTTCAATCATTTGAGGGGCAATATATTTGCCAGTCGATGTTTTCATCAAATCTTTCAAACGTTCAGTAATGAACAAATTACCATTTTCATCCAGCTTACCGGCATCACCTGTACGCAACCAACCGTCTTGAGTAAATGCTTTTATGGTCTCTTCCTGATTATTGAAATAGCCTTTCATTACAATCGGGCCACGCACTTGTATCTCATCTTCTTCACCGATACGAACATCAATGCCAGGCAGTGGTGTACCAATAGAACCAAGCACATAACCTTGCTCTTCCCAACAGGAAACCGTGGCACAGGTTTCTGTCATGCCATAGCCATATTTGATATTTACCCCAACAGCGAGAAAGAACAGGATAATCGTTTCGTCCAGACGTGCGCCGGCAGCAGGTAAAAACCGAACTCTGCCCCCCAACACATTGCGCAATTTACTCAACACCAATTTATCAGCCAGTCGATGCATCGCTGTTGACCAGGGACAGCTTTTTTTACCTTGCAACTTACGTAAAAACTGACGTTCACCACATTTAATCGCCCAATTAAAGAGTTTTCTTCGATGCCAAGGAGCTTGGGAAACTTTTTCAAAAATCGCACTGTAAACTTTTTCGTAAAATCTCGGCACTGCGCACATCACCGTCGGGCAAACATCCGCCATAGCTTGACGAACAGAATTAGTGTCGGTCAGATAAACATTTTGCGCCCCTACATGCATGACATAGAAACTCCATGCACGTTCAAAGACATGGGATAACGGCAGAAAACTTAAAGAAACATCCTGATCAGTTAACGCCAGAACATGATCATGTGAATACAACTGATAGGCTAAATTACGGTAATCAAGCATAACCCCTTTAGGCTCACCGGTTGTACCAGACGTATAAATAAGCGTAAAAAGATCATCCAGATCGTGGTTAGCAATACGGTTTTCCAACTCCGACTGATATTGTAATTTATCACCGGCCATGAAATCAGATAAATGCAGAGCTAATGAACAATCCCGCAAATCTACTGATTCATCTAAGACAATAATGTGACTTAACTGAGGGCAATGTTCTGTCAAAGTAATAGCAACATCATACTGCGCCTGCCCGCCAACAAACAAAATACGCACACCAGCATCATTAAGTATGAAACTAGCCTGTTCCTGACTACTGGTTGCATACAGAGGGACAGTGATCGCCCGAAGTTGTAATACAGCGATATCTGCCAATGACCACGCCATGCTGTTATGGGCAAAGAGGCCAATTTTCTCTTGCACATCAACACCAATCTCCAACAACGCCCGGCTAATAGCGTTGGTCTTTTTGCCAATATCATTCCAGTTTAGTTCGAGTTGTTCAGCCGGAGACCATTGGCGAAAAGCAATTTTCTCTGGGTGTTGTTTGATTTGTTGTTGTAACCGGTTTATCAAGTGATAAGGATGTAAATTTTTAGTTATCACAACATTTTTCCTGTTCGAAAAATTTTTTTCTTATCGGAGAAAAAACAGTGGTTTTATTCTCTAATAATACCTTCTCGCATCACTTATTCGCTTTTCAGCTTACAGGTGTTAGCTATTTCCTTGCAGTCTACCGATTCCTGAGCAACAGGAAAAGCCTATTTATCAAAAGTTGAAAAATTTGTGATAAAATAAAAAAAACTCACCACCCTTATCTAGTAGTGAGTTTCAAATTAATTATCTGCCGCTAAGTTGACTCAACAACGATTTCATCCACTGATGCCCTTTATCTTTCGCTGTAGATTCGTGCCAAATCAAGTAACACGGACGACTTACTTTATCCCACGGTAATGAAACCGCTCTTATTGCTAATTGTTCGCTATAGTGCTCAACCAACCATTTTGGCGCAATCGCAACCAAATAGGTTTGAGAGACAATATGCAACACGCTATTCAAGTCGGTACCCTGATAAACAACCGAACGCAAACGTTCACCACCATCATAATAGGGAACGCTAAATGAACATATATTATCCAATGATACAACTGCATGATGTTCCTCATACAATTGCTGCTCACTAATACTATTTTCAATTCTTGGATGATGATTAGAAACAGCCAAGACCAACTCATCATTGAATAACGGGTAATGATGAAAATCCATGCGTTCTAGCTGCGTATAGCTAATGACAAACTCAGTTTCCTGATATCTTAGCTGATGCTCAATATTATCATGCAAATATGATCTAATCGTCACACCCAGATTGGGTGTATTTTGTTTTACCTGTTCAACTATTTTTGCTGCGAGTCTAATATCCAGCGGGCTACAAATTGAAAGACTAAAAACCCTATCACTATTATCAGGCTCAAAGCCAACCCCAGGTAACTCATTATATACCAGTTGTAATGCCTGACGGACTGGACCAAATAATTGATGAGCTCTTGCCGTCGGTTGTATTCCACGCCCATAACGCACAAATAATTCATCATTGAACATTAGCTTCAAACGAGAAACCGCATTACTGACAGCAGGTTGTGACATCCCTAATATCTGTGCCGCACGTGTCACATTCTGCATTTGCATAACTGCATCAAAAACAGTCAACAGATTGAGATCCACATTACGTAAATGAATTTCATTTGGATCTTTTTTGGTTGCAGTTACTGAGGTGTATTCAGCCATTGTTTAACTCCACTAAACTCATGCAGATGATCCCAGCTAATAACAAAACATCGGAAATACCTTCATTTATTACTCAGATATTACGATGACTATAACTATTAACGAGATCAATTGTCTTAATCATTTCGATAACAAATAATTAAGACTCGTCCTTGTACAAATCTGAATACGCATAGCTAACCCGCGCATCCCCTTATTAGTGTTAAAAATATATAATTTCAATTAGTAGACAATGTAGAGCTCATTATTCATTCACAAAAAAGTACAATTATGTTAACAATTTATTCACCCTGCTATTCTGTATATGATGATAAATCAAAGAAAGACACAATTCACAATAAAATCACTGATTTATTATTATTAAACAATTTTATCAGAGTTATTATATTATAGAATTATTTTTTCAAAGATATATAACATAACTTCCTATTTGCATCTATTTTTTCAATAGCAAATGATGTTTCTCAGAAAAATACAAATCCACTTCCAGCCTACCACACCAAAAATACTTAATTTTAATTAATCAGTATAATGCGCTATTTTTATATAAATCTTAGCTTTTCATTAAAGTCAAACCCGAACAAAAAAGAATAAAATAAAATCTTTTTAAATATAAACAGATCAACACTTCAATTTACCGCTATGAGAAAAGTGAAACCAAGAATCATATGCCTAAATGAATTCTTGACATCACTTTTAAGATAACGTATCAATAAAAGCATACGAATCACGAACACTCATTAATACTACTGAAAGGTTGGATCGATATGATTCACTCAATTTGTCTATTAAACCTACTACTTATCGTATCTGATACGCGCGGTATGCTGGTGGACAGAAAACAGAGTTGATTCAAAACAGAGTTGGTCCAAACCAGACATAAACAAGAACCCGCGCCATGCGCGGGTTTTTTTTACCTGCTGGGCGCAAAAAATAACCATGAGAGGAACGTACATATGAACCAGCAAGTTATTATCTTCGACACCACGTTACGTGATGGAGAACAAGCATTACAAGCCAGCTTATGTGTGAACGAAAAGCTCCAAATTGCCTTGGCCCTGGAAAGAATGGGTGTTGATATCATGGAAGTCGGTTTTCCAGTTTCCTCTCCTGGTGATTTTGAATCTGTACAGACGATCGCTAAGCAGATAAAAAACAGCCGTGTTTGTGCCTTAGCGCGTTGTGTAGAAAAAGACATCGATGTGGCTGCGGAAGCATTAAAAGTTGCAGAAGCGTTTCGAATCCACGTTTTCTTGGCCACTTCCAATTTACATATTGAATCCAAGCTGAAAAAAACATTCGAAAATGTCATGGAAATGGCAGCTCAATCAATCAAACGAGCACGTCGTTACACTGATGATGTCGAATTCTCCTGTGAAGATGCGGGCCGTACACCTATTGATAATCTGTGTCGGATCGTTGAAAACGCGATCAAAGCAGGCGCAACGACGATCAATATCCCAGATACCGTCGGTTACACCACACCATATCAATTTGGCGGTATCATCACTAACTTGATCGAACGCGTTCCTAATATTGATAAAGCGATAATATCCGTCCATTGCCACGATGATTTGGGGATGTCTGTCGCCAACTCGATCACAGCAGTACAATCCGGCGCCCGTCAGATCGAAGGGACGATAAACGGTTTGGGTGAACGTGCCGGTAACTGTTCACTGGAAGAAGTTATTATGGCGATTAAAGTCCGTCAGCAAATGTTAGGCGTTTATACTAATATCAACCATCAGGAAATTTACCGCACCAGTCAGTTAGTCAGCCAATTATGCAATATGCCGATCCCCGCGAATAAAGCCATTGTTGGCAGCAATGCATTTTCCCACTCATCCGGGATTCATCAGGACGGGGTACTGAAAAATCGTGAAACTTACGAAATTATGACGCCAGAATCCATCGGCCTGAAAGAAATTCAATTGAACCTGACTTCCCGTTCCGGTCGCGCCGCAGTGAAACACCGTATGGAAGAGATGGGATATCAAGATAAAGATTACGATCTGGATAGCTTATATGAAGCCTTTTTACGTCTGGCGGATAAAAAAGGCCAAGTATTTGACTATGACCTGGAAGCTTTAGCTTTCATGAATTTGCAACAACAAGAACCCGAATTTTTCCACCTGGATAACTTTAATATCCAATCCGGCTCCAACGTGATGGCAACAGCCGCTGTACGCGTAGTATGTGGTAAAGAGATGAAATCAGAAGCCGCCACCGGCAATGGCCCGGTAGATGCTGTCTATCAGGCAATCAGTCGAATAACTGAATACCCAATTGAACTGGTTTCTTATCAATTATCAGGTAAAGGCCAAGGAAGAAATGCACTAGGTCAGGTAAATATCGTTGTCGAATGCTTTGGACGCCGCTTCCACGGTATGGGCTTGGATACCGATATTATTGAATCTTCTGCCAAAGCAATGATTCATGCTCTGAACTGCGTTTGGCGTACAGAGCAAGTTAAGAAAGAGAAACAACGCATACAGCAAAATACAAAGGAAATGGTGTAAACATGTCGAACAATTATCATATTGCAGTTTTACCCGGTGATGGTATTGGCCCCGAAGTTATGACACAGGCCTATAAAATATTGGACGCAATCCGTAAGCGTTTCAATATCCGTATCACCACCAGCGAATATGATGTGGGTGGGATTGCTATCGATCGCCACGGCTGTTCACTACCGGCAAAAACCGTAGCAGGTTGTGAACAGGCTGATGCCATATTGTTCGGCTCCGTGGGAGGTCCTAAATGGGAACATTTACCCCCAGCAGAACAACCGGAGCGTGGCGCACTGTTGCCATTACGCAAACATTTCAAACTATTCAGCAACTTACGCCCTGCCCGCTTATATGCCGGATTAGAGGTATTTTGTCCTTTACGCAGTGATATTGCCGCCAAAGGCTTTGATATTTTATGTGTCCGCGAATTAACCGGCGGTATCTATTTTGGTCAACCCAAAGGGCGTGAAGGCCAAGGTAAATATGAACGGGCATTTGATACTGAGGTTTATCACCGTTTTGAAATCGAGCGCATTACCCGTATCGCCTTCGAATCCGCTCGCAAACGTAGTAACAAAGTTACGTCTATTGATAAAGCAAATGTGTTGCAGAGTTCCGTATTGTGGCGAGAAGTTGTAACTGAGATTGCAAAAGAGTATCCAGATGTAGAAATCAATCACATGTATATTGATAACGCCACCATGCAGTTAATTAAAGATCCATCTCAGTTTGATGTGATGCTGTGCTCCAATATTTTCGGCGATATCTTATCTGATGAATGCGCCATGATTACGGGTTCAATGGGCATGCTGCCTTCAGCCAGCCTGAACGAAAAAGGTTTTGGCCTGTATGAACCCGCCGGTGGTTCTGCGCCAGATATCGCCGGAAAAGGTATCGCTAACCCGATAGCCCAGATCCTGTCTGCCGCTCTACTGTTGCGTTACAGCTTAGGTCACAATGACGCCGCAAATGCGATTGAGCAGGCAGTTAACTACGCGCTGGAACAGGGCTATCGCACAACAGATTTAACCGGAAACGGTAAAGCAATCAGCACTGATGAAATGGGCAGCGCTATCGCCCGCTATATAGCCGAGGGTATTTAATATGGCTAAGACTTTATATCAAAAATTATATGACGCTCATATTGTCCGGGAAGTGCCGAATGAAACCCCGTTACTCTATATTGATCGTCATCTGGTTCATGAAGTAACCTCCCCGCAAGCTTTTGATGGTTTGCGCACTAAAGGTCGCCCTGTGCACCAACCTGGTAAAACGTTCGCAACAATGGATCATAACGTATCCACGCAAACAAAAGATATTAACGCCTGCGGTGATATGGCACGTATTCAAATGCAGGAGTTAATGAAAAACTGCGCCGAATTCGGTATCACATTATATGACCTCAATCACCCCTATCAGGGGATTGTTCATGTTATCGGACCTGAGCAGGGTATTACTCTGCCAGGCACGACTATTGTTTGCGGCGATTCCCACACTGCCACGCACGGAGCATTCGGCGCATTGGCCTTCGGTATTGGCACTTCTGAAGTTGAACATGTACTCGCCACCCAAACCCTGAAACAAGCCCGCGCTAAGACGATGAAAATCGAAGTGATGGGTGATGTCGGCGATGCGATTACCGCCAAAGATATCGTTCTGGCGATCATCGGCAAAACGGGTAGTGCAGGTGGTACGGGATATGTGGTGGAATTCTGTGGTAAGGCAATTGAGGCGCTTAGCATGGAAGGCCGTATGACTTTATGTAACATGGCAATCGAAATGGGTGCTAAAGCAGGTTTGGTCGCACCAGATGAAACCACTTTTACTTATATGAAAGGTCGCCAGTTCTCACCAAAAGGAGAGCTGTGGGAGCAAGCGGTCGCTTACTGGAAGACATTAAAATCCGATCCTGATGCACAATATGACACTGTTGTTACGATTAATGCAGAAGAGATCTCTCCGCAGGTCACGTGGGGAACAAACCCTGGACAAGTGATCGCCATTGATCAAACAATTCCAGCGCCAGAATCCTTTAGTGATCCTGTCGAACGTGCATCTGCTGAAAAAGCACTGGCTTATATGGACTTGAAACCCGGTATTAAGCTAACAGATGTGAAGATCGATAAAGTCTTTATCGGTTCTTGCACCAACTCCCGGATTGAAGATTTACGGGCCGCCGCAGCTATCGCACAAGGTCATAAAGTTGCCCCTGGCGTTCAAGCAATCGTTGTTCCCGGATCAGGCCCTGTTCAAGCACAAGCAGAAGCAGAGGGTTTGGACAAAATTTTCATAGCGGCCGGTTTTGAATGGCGCTTACCCGGATGTTCCATGTGTCTGGCAATGAATAATGACCGCTTGCAACCCGGTGAACGCTGCGCTTCTACCAGTAACCGCAACTTTGAAGGGCGCCAAGGACGTGGCGGGCGCACCCATTTGGTGAGTCCAGCGATGGCGGCGGCGGCGGCGATTAATGGTCATTTTATCGATATACGCCATCCAGCACAGAAGTCATAAAGGAGAGAATGATGGAAAAGCTTATTCAACATACCGGCTTGGTTGCTCCTTTAGATGCTGCAAACGTCGATACTGATGCCATAATTCCCAAACAATTCTTGCAGAAAGTCACTCGTACAGGATTTGGTCAGCATCTGTTTCATGATTGGCGTTTTCTTGATGATGAAGGACAAAAACCTAATCCTGAATTCGTATTAAATCAGCCTTGTTATCAGGATGCTAGTATCCTGCTGGCTCGTGAAAACTTTGGTTGCGGTTCCTCCCGTGAACATGCGCCTTGGGCATTAACGGATTATGGTTTTAAAGTGGTTATCGCCCCAAGTTTTGCGGATATTTTCTACAGTAACGCTTTCAACAACCAATTATTGCCAGTAAAACTGAACGATAAAGATGTCAATGAGCTATTTGAGTTAGTTCAGCAAAACAAAGTTTGTCGTTTTACTGTCGATCTAGAACAACAGAAAGTCTACGCTGGCAATAAAAGCTATGATTTTGAAATCGATAGTTTCCGGCGTCACTGTATGATGAATGGTCTGGACAGCATCGGCCTAACATTACAACATCTGGACGCCATAACAGCCTACGAGCAGGAACAACCGGTTTTCCTGCGTTAATTTTGCCTTTATTAACTTATCCCGTAGTTTTCTACTACGGGATTTTTTTATCAGTGTCAAAGGCAAGAAAAATACCACCACGTCTATACTCAACACTCATACAGACAGTCACCTTTTCAGCCATAGCCATATATAGTAATTTAACTAATATTTAATCAATCCATATCACATTTAAAATAAATTAATAGATGAAACAGCGATAGTGGCTGGACAAAGCGCCACCAATGCCAGATGATTACTCGTTTTAAATTGATATGTAAAAAAGAAGCAAAGAGTACGCAATGTACAATAAGAAAAAAAGCCAGTAAGCTTTCTTACTGGCTGGCAAATCACCATTACTCAAGAAAATTGGGGGAGAAGCCAGATTTCGTCTGGCCTATTGAGCTACTTTCAATACAGATAATTATCGCTGCAATATAAGAAAATAAAAATTGATGAATAATACTCTGGAGTTCCTCTTTTATGCCCAGTTCACGTTTACAACAACAATTCATTCGATTATGGCAACACCATCAAGGAAAAGAGGCTGAAACAACGTTACAAGAGCTGGCAAATGTACTGCATTGTTCAAAACGCCATATCCGTTCACTGCTCAACAATATGCAAAAAGCGGGCTGGTTACAGTGGCAGGCAGAGTCTGGTCGGGGGAAACGTTCTCAACTGAATTTCTTGCGTGATGGATGGGAACTCCAGCAACAACGGGCTGAAGAGTTGCTTGAGCAACAGAATGTTGAGAAATTGGTCCAATTGGTTGGCGATAAAGATACAGTCCGTCATATGGTACTATCCCAGATTGAACGCCGTTTCCGTCAGGGAAAAAACTTACTGCGGATACTCTATTATCGCCCTTTCCCTAATCTTCTACCCGGTTCGCCTTTGCGCCGATCTGAAATCCATCTGGTCAGACAGATATTTAACAGCCTAACCCGCATAAATGAGGAAAATGGGGAACCAGAAGCTGACTTAGCTCATCATTGGCAACAATTATCCTCAAATCATTGGCGCTTTTATCTACGGCCGGCCATCCATTTTCACCACGGCAGAGAATTACAGATGGCAGACGTCATTGCTTCGCTACAAAGATTACGCCACCTGCCCCTTTTTTCTCATATTGAAAAAGTCACCACGCCCACACCCTATGTGATTGACATTTTTCTTTCAGAACCCGATCTCTGGCTCCCTTTATTAATCGGCAGCCCACACGCCATGATCTTGCCTCAAGAGTGGACAAAGTTACCGAACTTCTCTCGTATGCCAGTAGGAACCGGCCCTTACCAGGTAATAAAAAACAGTGCTCAGAAACTACAAATTCGTGCCTTTGATAATTACTTTGGCTTTCGGGCGCTGATTGATCAGGTGAACATATGGTTTCTACCAGAATTAGCCGAGAAACTGGTTTGTACAACGCTGCATCTGGAAAGTGACAGCACAGGTAATAACTCGCTAGATAGCAGGATAGAAGAAGGCTGCTATTTCCTACTACATGACCACCGTTCAACTAAATGTAGGAGAGAAGACGTTCGCCAATGGCTATGTAGCCTGTTAACACCGATAAATCTGCTCGCGCATTGCGACCCTTTTTATCAACGCCACTGGTCGCCCGCCTATGGTTTACTACTACGCTGGCACCACAGTAAGCTCATATCTGAATTGAACAAACCAGAGGATATTACTCATCTGACCGTCACGCTTTACCATCAACATCACGAATACCACACAATCAGCCAGATCCTTCAAACCATACTGACCAAATGCGGCGTCACATTGAAAATTAACATTGTGGATTACGACACATGGTTCAATGGCAACGCCGAAAGCGACCTCTGGCTTGCTACCGCCAACTTTTATAATCCTCTGGAATTTTCGCTGTTCGCGACACTGTACGAGATGCCATTATTGAAAAAGTGCCTTGGTGATAACTTGAATAAAGAAGTATCTCAATGGCGACGACAAGAACTATCCCTTGAAGAATGGTGCGAAAAAATAATTGATGAGCATTGGCTGCATCCGCTGTTCCACCACTGGCTTGAGTTGCAGGGACAAAGAAGCATGCGCGGAGTCAAAATGAACACCTTTGGTTGGTTTGATTTCAAATCCGCCTGGTTTAACCCACATGAAGGGTAATTCACAGAAAAGGCCAGAGTTATGAACATACACAGGTACACAAACTCGCTTTTATTCACTTTTTCTGTGGATATCTATGTGAAAAAAGCAGGGGTAATTCAGGTATAGCTTTATATTATGAATTATCAATCTATAAACAAAAAATGAAATAGTATTTATTTTTCATTGAAATAGCGGCTATTTACCTCAGTATTTCTAGTTTCAATCACGGCTATAACGAATAACGTTAGTTGATGAGAACAAAAAACAACCAAACATCATGTTATCCACAGGTTATGCTTTTTAGTTAAGCAAAAAACAGCGGTTTTTGTAGAAAAAAGTGTGAGTCAAACCTGTAAATCAAACCAGTGATCTCATTTTTGTCTACTTATCCCATAAAACTGTGGATAACATGGTGTAAGATCCTGTTCATTATTACCGGCAATAGGTGAACAAGAACAACAGGCAATTTTACAATATTTGAAACAGCAATAAAAAATGTTTGTATATCATGCTATTATCACTTTTTAGCTATTGTATAAACTTCAGATTTATTATTCACAGAAACTAAGGCTGTTTTTTGACCTAAAAAACGGATATCCCAAATGAACACTCTTTTTTCCCCCCCAACGCCACCAGACAACGAGCAACAATTGCTTGAATGCGCCCAACTTCTGGCTGGTCTATCAATGGGAGAACTCGCGGAAAAAGCAAATTTGCCTATTCCCCCTAATCTGAAACGAGATAAAGGCTGGGTAGGCATGCTGCTGGAATATTATCTCGGTGCAAGTGCCGGCAGTAAGCCAGAACAAGATTTTGAACATATCGGCATTGAGCTCAAAACTATCCCCGTAGATAGAAGAGGTTATCCACTGGAAACAACATTTGTCTGCGTTGCACCATTAACAGGGAATAGTGGTATTACCTGGAAAAGTTGTCATGTGAGACGCAAATTATCGCGGGTGCTGTGGATACCCGTTGAAGGTGAACGGGAAATTCCTTTAGCCAAACGCCGAGTGGGTTCCCCTTTATTGTGGAGTCCCAATCAAGAAGAAGAAGAGTTACTGCGTCGCGACTGGGAAGAATTGATGGATTTCATCGTGCTTGGCAAAGTAGAGAGTGTTACCGCCCGTCATGGAGAAGTATTACAGTTACGCCCAAAAGCGGCTAACAGCAAAGCGTTAACCGAAGCAATCGGAATACACGGCCAGCCTATTATGACTCTGCCTCGCGGATTCTATCTGAGGAAAAATTTCACTGCTCCTCTACTGGCCCGTCATTTCTTAATCTAACGTTGAGCTCTGACTGATTTTTACATTCCCATGCTTACCTTGCATCTAATCACGCGTATAATTAGATTTTTACCTTAAGGTTTTAATAAGCAATGTTAGAATGGATTGTTGATCCTCACGCCTGGATGGCACTTGCCACCCTAACAATTCTAGAAATCGTTTTAGGGATTGATAACATTATCTTTTTGTCACTTGTTGTGGCGAAACTCCCTAACCATCAGCAAAATAGGGCACGCAGGATCGGACTAATGGGAGCAATGCTAATGCGCCTGGCGCTGTTAGCATCTATTGCCTGGGTTATTCGGCTAACCTACCCAATATTGACAGTTTTTGGACATGACATTTCTGCTCGTGACTTAATCCTATTCTTTGGCGGTCTGTTCCTGATATGGAAAGCCAGCAAAGAAATCCACGAAACGATCGAAGGTGACAATGAAGGAGAGCTAAAACGTCCTGTTCACTCCTTCATGGGGGCTATCATCCAGATTATGTTGCTGGACATTATTTTCAGCCTGGATTCAGTTATCACCGCAGTTGGTCTGTCCGATCATCTATTCATTATGATGGCAGCCGTTGTCATAGCCGTCGGTGTTATGATGCTCGCCGCTCGTCCTATCGGCGAATTCGTTGACCGCCACCCTTCCGTCAAAATGTTGGCGCTGTCATTCTTAATTTTGGTGGGCTTTACCCTTATTCTGGAAAGCGTACAAGTGCATATACCTAAAGGTTACATCTATTTCGCCATGTTCTTCTCAATGGCAGTAGAAACGCTAAACCTGATGCGCGGGAAAAAGAAAAGAAATGAGAAATAGCGCTACAATAACAACGCTAAAAAAATATCATTCTTTGATTTAGAAAGCATGCTACTAGTAGATGCCCAGTTCAACACTGCGGCATCTCAATTCCTTGTAACAAAAAAATTGCCGGTTATTTCGACATTTTTTGTTAACTTGGCTAATCTAGCCAAATATAAGCACCTTACTATGACTATCCAAACAAAATATGCATGAACTTATATGCATGAACTTAAAAGTAGCCTAAACCAATTAGCTGACAAACCTTATGTCCAACTTGTACCAATAAACCAACAAGATAGAGTTCCCAGAGGATTCGAAGATCTTATTACCACAGGCGAGGATTTTTTTGATGCAGATCGGGAAATTCAGTTTATGTTTGAAGGGGATAGCTCTACAACTCAATACGAGCTTATTTCACTATCCCCTAAAATATATTAAGACTACGTGTTATTTAGCGCTTCTTAGATGCCTGTAAATAAAGCATCTCCAGCGCAATAGTCGCACCTGCCAGAGCCGTAATTTCAGACTGATCATAAGCTGGAGCCACTTCAACCACATCCATACCGACAATATTTAGCGGTTGCAAACCACGCAGTAATTTCAGCGCCCGATCAGTTGTCAAACCACCAATAACCGGGGTCCCCGTACCTGGCGCAAAAGCAGGATCAAGACAATCGATATCAAAAGTCAGGTAAACCGGCATATCACCAACCGTATCTTTTATCTGAGCAAGCAAATCATCCACACTACGGTCATTAACCTGATCAGCATCCAGCACCGTAAAACCATTGTCCCGTCCATGTTCGGTGCGAATACCAATTTGTACTGAATGATGTGGGTCGATCAACCCTTCATTTGGCGCATGATAGAACATGGTACCGTGATCAAATTGGCTACCGTTTGGATAGGTATCAGCATGAGCATCAAAATGAACCAGAGCCATTTTGCCGAAATGTTTGGCATGAGCGCGCAGCAAAGGCAAAGTGATAAAGTGGTCACCACCAAAAGAGAGCATACGCTTACCAGAAGCCAGCAATTTTTCAGCATGAGCTTGCAACTTGTCACTCATATCCTGAGCATCACCAAAGTTGAAGACCACATCGCCACAATCCACAACGTTAAGGCAATTGCGTAATTTAAAATCCCACGGCCAACGACAGCTTTCCCATGCCAGGTTAGTAGAAACCTGACGAATAGCCGCAGGCCCGTGGCGACTACCTGCACGGCCTGATGTCGCCATATCGAATGGCACCCCAGTAATTACCCACTCTGCATCGCTAGAATATGGCTGGAAATTCAGCGGAAAGCGCAGGAAACCGAAGGCATTAGAAACCAGAGAGTCATCTTGTTGGTTGCCCAAGGTACTTATTGTCATGAGATATATCCTCAAAAGTTTCCCGACAGAACAAAGCTATTTAATACCAGAATACCCATGCCATGACAAAATGGGGTATTTCTGAAATAACCCCATTTTTCTGCATTTCGCATCTGGTTTATATAAATAACATTATCTGTATACAGGAGGCTTAATTAACACCAGAAGATTATTCATCTTCCAGATATGTGTAGCCATAAAGACCACTTTCAAATTCCAGTAAAAATTGCTCTTGCAAACCTGTATCCAAATCCGCGCCTTTTACTTGATCACGGAAGCGAGCCATCAATACGTTAGGGTCCAGTTTCACATATTGCAGCATATCGGCGACTGAATCCCCCTCTTCACTCTGGTTATAGGTCACTTCGCCATTATCGAATACATAAACATCAATAGCCGCTGTATCGCCAAACAGATTATGCATATTGCCAAGAATTTCCTGATATGCTCCCACCATAAAGAAACCAATCATTGGCGGGCAATCGGGGTCATAAGCGGGCATCGGCATTGTCGCTGCTACACCATCGCCATCCACATAATGATCAATGATGCCATCGGAGTCACAGGTGATATCTAACAACACAGCACGGCGTTCCAACGGCTTATCCAACCCCTCAATCGGTAAAACCGGGAACAACTGATCGATACCCCATGCATCAGGCAGAGACTGGAACAGAGAGAAATTCACATAGAATTTATCTGCCATACGCTCTTGCAGCTCATCAATAATCGGCCGGTGAGCACGGTTGCTTGGGTCAAGATCCTGTTGAATACGGCGACAAATATTCAGATATAATTCTTCCGCCCATGCCCGTTCCGTCAAATCCAGCATGCCATGTGCATATTGTGTGTGAACATCATGCAGATCAAGCTGGCTGTCATGCAACGATTCACGTAAAGAACGTCTATTCCCTTCAGAGTGCATCTCCTGCCATGTTTCCCACAGACTGGTGAGGGGACGGGAAGCATCCTCTGCCGGTGGCGTGGTCTGCGTAAATTCATTACGCTCAACCCCGATAACATTGGAGACCAAAACAGTATGATGAGCCGTCAGGGCACGCCCGGATTCTGTGATAACAGTCGGATGGGGTAAACCATGTTCATCACAAGCATCGCCAATCCCCCAAATGACATTGTTGGCATATTCATTCAACCCATAATTCACAGAACAATCAGATTGAGAACGGGTCCCTTCATAATCGACACCCAATCCACCACCAACATCAAAACATTGAATATTTACCCCGAGTTTATGTAACTCGACATAAAAACGCGCTGATTCACGGACCCCTGTTGCGATATCACGGATATTCGCCAACTGTGAGCCAAGGTGAAAATGCAACAATTGCAGACTATCAAGTCGATCCACTGCGCGCAAAGTCTCAACCAATTGCAATACCTGAGTCGCCGCCAGCCCGAATTTCGACTTTTCACCGCCACTGGCCTGCCATTTACCTGATCCCTGAGATGCTAAACGTGCACGAACTCCCAGACGAGGGATCACATTCAATCGTTCAGCCTCTTCCAATACCTGAGCGATCTCAGACATTTTCTCGATCACCAAATAAACCTTGTGACCTAACTTCTCACCGATCAGCGCCAGACGAATATATTCACGATCTTTATATCCATTACACACGATGACGGTACGAGTCATACCCGCATGGGCTAGCACCGCCATTAGCTCTGCTTTGGAGCCGGCCTCAAGCCCTAAAGGTTCGCCGGAACTGGCCAGTGATTCAATAACGCGGCGTTGTTGGTTAACTTTAATGGGATAAACTAAAAAGTAATCGCCTTTATAACCATATGACTCTCTAGCACGTTTAAATGCAGCATTAATTGAACGCAAACGATGTTGCAGGATTTGAGGGAAACAAAACAGCGCAGGTAAGCGCAAATGTTCCTGCTCCTGCTGAACTCTTTTCACCAATTCCGCAAGATCAATTCTTGCCCCCGGCAAATCAGGATTTGGACACACACTAACATTGCCAAGATCATTGACGTAGTAGTAACTCCCTCCCCAATATGCAATATTGTAAGTCTGTTGCATTTTACGAGCGATATTATCATTCATAGCAGTCTCCTTAAGGGAGTGAGAGTTTTTCGCCTTCGCCTGTAATTAATAAATAACCCAAAACGCTATAATCTCGCGTGTTGAGAAATATCAGGGAACAGCATGCTCTCAGGTTGTAAAAAGCGTTTAGTTACTACTAAACAATGACAAAATTACCGAGTGACAATACGCCTGTCCGACATATCCGACCTGTTTGCAGACAACAGATAACATCGAATTAAAGACATATTGAAAAGAAAGGAAAAAGACGCGGATACATCCGACGACAAGTGTGGCTGTTGGCCATTAGCAATCAGCAGATAATGGTTCATTACCCCATTCACCCCCACACATGACTCATATTTAAGGAGCCATTTTCTCGATTGAGAAACAGAAGCTATATTAGCTTTCTGCGAGTCTGTAGCACAAATACTTCAACTACGGCCGCTGTTTATACTCGCAATCGCACAAAATTGCAAAATGAAATTGAACAAAACCGACATATCAACCAAGAAATTATTCATTCCCCCGATGAAAATTACTCACTGAACTAAAAAAATCTAGCGCATGGATAAGAATTACCCTAAAATAGCCATCTAGATGTTAATCCATCCATTTCCAAACTGAAATTATATTTTTAAGGTAACGTTATATAATGACCACATACCTTTTCACTTCCGAATCTGTTTCCGAAGGGCATCCTGATAAAATTGCAGACCAAATATCTGATGCCGTTCTTGATGCTATTCTGGAACAAGATCCAAAAGCACGAGTTGCCTGCGAAACCTATGTTAAAACTGGCATGGTCATGGTTGGTGGTGAAATTACTACCAGCGCTTGGGTTGATATTGAAGAAATTACGCGACAAACAGTTCGAGAGATTGGTTATGTTAATTCTGAAATGGGTTTTGATGCAAACTCATGCGCAGTATTAAGCGCCATTGGTAAACAGTCACCGGATATTAACCAAGGTGTTGATCGTGAAGATCCCCTACAACAAGGCGCTGGCGACCAAGGGCTAATGTTTGGTTATGCAACCAACGAAACTGACGTACTCATGCCTGCGCCTATCACCTATGCGCACCGTCTGGTTCAGCGTCAAGCTGAAGTTCGGAAAAATGGTGTACTGTCGTGGTTACGCCCCGATGCTAAAAGCCAAATCACTTTCCAATACAATAACGACAAAATTGTCGGCGTTGACGCGGTTGTACTTTCCACACAGCATGCTGAAAATATTAGCCAGAAAGATCTGCAAGAAGCCGTTATGGAAGAGATCATCAAGCCGGTTCTGCCTGCTGAATGGTTAAATCCAACAACCAAATATTTCATTAACCCAACAGGTCGTTTTGTTATCGGTGGCCCAATGGGGGACTGTGGTCTGACTGGCCGTAAAATTATCGTAGATACTTACGGCGGCATGGCACGTCATGGCGGCGGAGCATTCTCCGGTAAAGATCCATCCAAGGTGGACCGTTCAGCGGCTTACGCTGCTCGCTATGTAGCGAAAAATATTGTTGCTGCTGGCCTGGCTGATCGTTGTGAAATTCAAGTTTCTTATGCTATCGGCGTTGCAGAACCCACTTCCATCATGGTGGAAACATTCGGTACTGAAAAAGTTTCAACAGCAACTCTGACTCTGCTGGTACGTGAATTCTTTGATTTACGCCCTCACGGTTTGATTCAGATGCTGGATCTATTACACCCAATCTATCGTGATACTGCGGCTTATGGTCATTTTGGTCGTCCACAGTTCCCGTGGGAAGCCACTGATAAAGCAGAAGCGCTGCGTGATGCTGCGGGTCTGAAACTATCAGCTATGAATATGTAAAAATATAACAGCAAAAAGCTTGGCTTAGATAACTAAACCAGGCTTTTTTTTAGCATTAGCTAACGATTGAAGAATCCCTAAAAATATTATTATCGGTTATTCACGGATTTCTAATAGAATTCACTAATCCTTACCTATTTTATTTCCAACACATGAAATCAGCTAGCGTTCCAATTTCCCTACAACAAGCCGTTATAAATACTTTGCAGCAAAAACTGCAACAAGCAAACTTATATCTTAACTGTGATTTTCCTGAGCCTACAATAAACTACCTCCAGCGGGGAACTACCGCAGGCAGTGCCTATATAAAAAATTGGGAAATCCGCCTTAATCCAGTATTATTGATTGAAAATCAACAAACTTTTATTGATGAAGTTGTGCCTCACGAATTAGCTCATCTATTGGTTTATCGCTACTTTGGGAAAGTACCTCCACATGGGAAACAGTGGCGTTGGATGATGGAAGAAGTACTGAATGTTCCAGCTAACCGTACACACAAATTTAAAATCGACTCAGTACGTAGTCAAACTTTTACTTATTATTGTCGTTGCCAGCAACATGAACTAACCCTACGACGCCATAATAAAATTCTGCGCGGAGAAAGTCATTATATCTGTCAAAAATGCGGAGAGAAGCTTATTGCTAAATCAATAGATTCTCTCAATCCTAATTTATAAATATTTATGATAATAAAAATGTGATTTAATTACTCCAATATCCAAATATAAATTACACTAATAATAGTATATGAATCAACATCCTATTCTATCAACAGACTTTCCCAAAGTTGCTAATTTTAAAGTTAATTATATTATAGCCATGCACTACCAAAAAATTAAAAAACCCAACCTAAGATAAATATCAATAATAATGGATAACATCTATGATTAGGTAGAAAAAATATAAGCATTTAACAGGTAAGAAAGAAAATTAATGGCCATTGAAAGATAGTCTTAACGTAAAAATTAGTTTCCCAGTCGCCCCTATATCATTGTTATACCAAATGTATACCTATTGCGTATTACCGCGAAAGAGCTCGCTCTTTAACGGCCTTTTTCAAGGTAGTTATCGCCTGATGTAATAAAATTACGTTAAGGATATTTACCCCCCGTTTCTTCCTTAAAACGGGCAGTAAAGGGATCATCGTGTAAGTAAGTCATACTCGCTTTTCCCGATAAATGGAGCATATAACGATAACTCTGTTCGGCCACTTCCTGTCACGGACATCACTAAGATTTGAGATTCAAACCAAAATGCTGCTTTCAGGATGTAAAAATCTTTCTGGTACATAAAGATCATAATCATTGAAGCGACAATATTCTTCCAATTGCTGAGCAGACCTAACACCAACCTTTCTGTATATTTGTGCCATATAGTGTTCAACAGTACGGTAGGAAATATTTAACATTCGACCAATTTGTTTACTGGTATATTTATGTAAAGAGAGAAAAATGACATTCCATTCCTGTGGAGTGAATAAATCAGTCGGTGGTTGAAATATAATAGAAGCGGGGAGTTTTCCATGATACAAACGTGTTAATGAGAAATCCTGGACTTCCCATCCGTGGAAAATGACCCCGACACATTCGTTTTCATCATTATATAGTGGGTATTTTTCACAAAAATGAGATGATAAAAATTTATCGTTCCCATACATATGTGTTTCAAGCGAACATACTGTTGTTTCGCTCTTCATTGCACTTTGATCATGAAGAACGAATTCTTTTGCAAATTCAGCTCCACTCCAAGGAAGTTCATAATCATACCGTCCTTCGTAATCAAATGAGTCTGGAAGATTTTCAAGACGTTTAAGTGCCAGATTGCCATAAATATAGCATGAATTTTTATCTTTAATCCCCCAGGGCTCATTACTTTGCTTCATTGTATTAATGACTTGAGGTGAAATAATTAGTTTATTACCCATGTTATTACTCCTTTTTCTCCAGTCTTAAAGTTAGATTCTTAATATTTTATCATCAACTTAACTCTCTACTGCCGATAGTGACAAATCTTGCTGGAATATAAAGATCAAATTTATTTTCTTTACAGAAATCCTTTAATTCCGCATGTAAGGGCAAATTGAATTTTTGGTAAATTGATTGAATATGATTAACTACATCTTCTGCACTTATCATTAGTTCTTCACTGATTTTCTCTTCATCTAATGAACGCAGAATTAGAAAGAGAACCTCCCATTCAGATTGTGTTAGAGTGTCATTCGGAGCAGTGAATTCCAATGTTGCCGGAGGGGTTTTTTCATAGTAGTACGAAATAGAAAAGTCCTGAATTTTATACATATGAAAGAAGATCCCAATGCAATCATTATTCTCATCATAAAGGGGAAATTTATCACAAATATAAGTTTGTTTAATGTTATGCTCCCCAAACTTATGTGTTTCCAGTGAAGTGACGCGTTGCATAGTTTGAATGGCTTTTTGATCCTGACGATGAAATTCTTCTGCATATTCAGCAATAGGTGAGGGTAATTCACCCATAAATAACCCTATAATATCGAAATCTTCAGGAAGGTTGAGTAGTTGATAAAAAGCAGGGTTAGCATAAATAAACCTTGACTGGCGATCTCTGGCTCCCCAAGGTTCATTGCTTTTATCCCACATCAGCGTTAATTGTGGCGTAATATGAGCGGATTTGTTTCTTATATTTGACATAGCGACTCCTAAATTTATATTTAAGTCATTATCTGAACGAACTGTTTTCTGGTGATACACAAAATAATTTAACTATATAATATAGTATAACAATTATCCAGCCAAAGACTGTATGTTTATTAATTTCAATATGGCATTATAAATATCAAACAATATAAGAAAAAATATTATTTTTATTAAAAATTATTTAAGTGATTTATTTTACCCATTAAAAATTTCACGCACATAACATCGCAATCCATTAAAACGGATTGCCTTATAAAAACATTATATTGCTATATGTTACATAAAAACTTTTAAATTCTACATCAAATCGTAACCTGACGTAATTTTTCTTCTACACGTGAATTGAATAAGGTTGTTCGTAAAATGCCACAATTTTTCCTAAAATTTTGGCTGTATTGATTACTATAGATTTTTTATTTGTGTTATGCACCCAATTGAGGCTATTCATATTGTCAAATCGAGATGAGATGAATAATTCTTTATTATCTTCAATAAGAAAAAAACCGTTTCCTTTTCCATGCTTATTAACAACCATAGTTGCCCCTTCCTCAAATAAGTCATTTTGAGATAGTGATATTGCAAATAGATCATTATCTTTATCTGCATATAAATATGGAATACGAGCCATTTTCATATAACTTTTTTTACTATATTCATTAACTGACGTGTAAAGTGGAATATCGACATAATGTGTCTCAATTCCTACGACAGGTAGCCCATCTCCACTTTTAAGCCACGCAATATTGACATTGAGACATTCACTGATTGCGCCTATGTGCTTGGTGTTGCTGATTTTCCCCGAAAGCAGTTTCGAAATATAACCCCCTTGCACACCAATTCGGTGAGCCAGATTTGTTGGTGTCATTCCCCGTAACTCAAACGCTTCTTTAAGACGTTCGTTAAGGTATTTCATACGTATTCCAACGCTCCCAAAAATAACTAAACTTTTTGAATATTTTAGTATCCGCAAAAGAACATTTCTGAACATTCAATGTTTATTTTTGAACAATTTAAGTTCATTTATGACTTTTTTGTCGTTAGACATAACATTTTCCATTTGGAGAATATTTGGCTGTACTTAGCGGGGTTTAATGTCTTAGTACAGCTATTTTTTAGCATTCAGCCCCAGCGCGGACTAAGGGAAAAGGCTGTAACAATATAAAAATATTAATTTGAAGAGAATATGAACATAGTGCCTTGAATGGCCAAACTAGGAGAAGAAGAAATGATTGTAAAAAACGACTGGCGCCCGGCAGAGATTATT
Organism: Photorhabdus sp. P32; assembly: GCF_038085095.1. Lineage (NCBI taxonomy): Bacteria > Pseudomonadati > Pseudomonadota > Gammaproteobacteria > Enterobacterales > Morganellaceae > Photorhabdus > Photorhabdus sp. P32. The sequence goes on from NZ_JAZGJN010000288.1 coordinate 113,776, forward strand.
GCGGCATTAAAAAAACAAGGAACAAATCTTTCTACTGTTTCAAGAAAAGCGGGGCTTGCTCCATCCACCTTAAGTAATGCGCTGTACCGTCCGTGGCCCAAAGGTGAACGGCTTATTGCTGCCGCTTTAAATTGTGATCCTTGCGAAATATGGCCGAGCAGATACTTTAAATTAGTTGCCATTTTCAAAATCAACATGAACTCCTCATATAAAAACTAATGAGAGGAAATTAATTATCTGAAACTTTCCTCATGGAAAGTTTCAGATATGATAATAAAATTAAAACAGGGCTATTAACGCCCTGCTTTGTTATCGATCTGTAGTTAAATTATATAAACAGGCCAATTCAGGATGTTTATCACCGGTTAATTTTTTGTATTATGTTAACATTTCTCCCCATATTTCTACTGATTTCGTAGATATCTTTTTATTTTATGATGTTAACTGAGCTAAACCCGTGATTGCTTTTTCAAGATATTGACGAGGACAACCTAAATTTATTCGGATAAACCCTTTGCCACTGTCGCCAAAACCCCATCCCATTGAAACGACTATTTTGGCTTTTTGTAATAAGACCTGCTGCAAAGCAGCATCATCCAAACCTAAATCGCGACAATCCAGCCAAGCCAGATATGTCCCTTCCGCTTTGGTCATTCGGCACCACGGAACGGCTGACGTTAAAGCCTGCTCGAACCAACAACGGTTTTCCGCCAAATAATGCTGTAGTTCATCAAGCCATACATCCCCATGTTGATATGCTGCTGTAGCCGCAGCCATAGATAGCGCGTTGAATACGTCTAGTCCATGAGCATTCAACCGATCGATAAAGGCATGTCGAAGTTCGGGATTTGGAATGAGAAAATTTGATATACGGAGTGATGAAAGCCCAAATGTTTTACTTGTTGAGGTGGCGGCAATGACATTGCTATGCCATTCACTCCCCAGATGCAGTATTGAGGTGAATTTTCCCCAAGGCAAAATTAAATCAGCCCAAATTTCATCGGAAATTACCGTCGTACCGTACCTTTTGCAAAGCATTAATAACTGGAGCAGTTCGTCACTATCCCAACATCGGCCAGTAGGGTTGTGTGGATTACATAACAATAATAAAGGTGGTTTGTGGTTCTTCAACATGTGTTCCAGATGATCATAGTCAATTTTGTAACCTTCTTGACTTTCAAGAAGCGGGTTTTCAATCATCATTCTGCCGTTCATAGTAATAATTTTGGCGAATGAAGCATAATAGGGTCCTTGCACAACGATACCTTCCCCCGGTTTACTGAGCATCTGTATCAGTAAAGCCAATCCGGGTACGACGCCTTCTATCGACGTAAACCAATCGCGGTATAAGGTCAGTTTATGACGCCTCGAAAACCAGTCTATTGCTGATTGATAATAGCGATCGTCGCGTTCGCTATAACCGAAAATACCGTGGTCAATTCGAGAATAGAGTGTTTGCAAGACTTCTTCCGGGCACTGAAAATCGAAATCAGACACCCACATTGGAAGCAAATCAGTCTTATTTAAGGGCAAGTAACGATTTAAAAAGTCCCACTTAACAGAGCTTGTATTGTGGCGATCGATTATCTGGTTGAAATCAGGCAATTTCACGTTGGGTTTCCTTTTTATTCAGGGCATTTTCCGGTGTAACTCTTGCAATACCAAAACCGGTAAAGCCGTAAATAAGAGCCAGGAAGACGGCAGCATAGCATTGGATCGCCCAAGGTAGCAGTTCAAGCGTACTGACACCCAAGGTAGTCGCCATATAAATGCCGGCAGAAGTCCAAGGGATCAACGGCTCTATGACGGTACAGCCATCTTCTATTGTTCGTGACAGATTTTTATTATCCAGTCCCATCCGGCGATAAGCGTCTTTGAACAATTCTGCCGGGATGAGGAGAGCCAGCTTTCCGTCACAGGTTGCGCCCGTTACCAGAATGGTTGTTGCCAAGGTTGCAGCGATAAGTTGCCCGGTTGTGTGAACAACTTGTAGAAGCCGGTTAATGATGATGGTCAAAGCGCCAGTGAGTGCTAAAGCGCCGGCGAATGCGAATGCACAAAATACAAGCAGAATGGTACTCATCATCGAGAACATACCCCCACGATTGAGCAAACGGGGCACATCGCTAACGACTCCGGTGATGTTGTGTCCCTGATCAGAAAACATCGAAAGATTGAAACCATCTATCAACGCATTAAGGCCCTGTTTAAGGGTGAGTCCTTGAAGACCTATGCCAAGCACAATAGCTAATACACAAGCAGCAAGCATGACGGGTATCACCGGACGTTTTGTTATTGCTCCCCACAAAACCAGTATCGGTGGCAAAATCAACAATAAATTGAAGTGATACAGGTTTTCAAGAGATTGCACGATTTCTGTGACCTTTTCCGGTGTCGCCACGTTACCTGTTAAGCTTGTATGACCCGCAATAAAATAGGCAATAGCCGCTAAAACAAAGCCGGGAATAGTGGTATACATCAAATGTTGAACATGACTGTAAAGATCAGTATCGGCAACGATGGCAGCGAAGTTAGTTGAGTCAGATAACGGTGAAATTTTATCGCCGAAATACGCGCCTGAAACAACCGCGCCCGCCGCTGCCGCTAAAGACACATCAAGGCCAGCGGCAACTCCCATCAGAGCGACGCCAACTGTGCCGGCTGCCCCCCATGATGTGCCGGTGCAGACTGAGATAACGCTCGTGATAAAGAAAGCAGCAATAAGTATGTATTGAGGGCTAATCAGCTTTAATCCCCAATATACCATATACGGTATGGTTCCGCTGAACATCCAGGTTCCAATTAACCCGCCTACGCAAATCAGGATCATGATCACTGGCATCGCTTTCGCCAGCTTTGCCACAATAGCATCGATAATGTCATTCCAGCGATAGCCCTGCCAATACGCTAAGGTAGCTGCTATTCCTGCTGATATCAGTAATAGGGATTCGATACGTAAATTCAGTTGACCATATCCAATAACCAACAGTAAAAGCATTGCTGCAATTGGCAGTATAGCGAGTCCCAAATTAAGCTTTTTCTTATCATCCATATTAAAATTCCAATTTCAGGTGAGTTGTTAAAACAGAATAATGAATTTATTTCGAATGAGATGTGACAGATATTACTTGTTCATGTAATTGGTTTCATGGAATGTGAAACATATCTGTATATCACTTTTACTCTTATGTTTATGGCACCTCGAAAACCAGTCTATTGCCGCTTGGTAATAGTGATCGTCGCGTTCACTATAACCGAAAATACCGTGGTCAATTCGGGAGTAAAGTGTTTGCAGGACCTCTTCCGGGCATTGAAAATCGAAATCAGACACCCACATTGGAAGCAAATCAGTCTTATTTAAGGGCAAGTCACGATTTAAAAAGTCCCACTTAACAGAGCTTGTATTGTGGCGATCGATTATCTGGTTGAAATCAGGCAATTTCACGTTGGGTTTCCTTGTTATTCAGGGAGTTTTCCGGAGTGATTTTTGCGATACCGAAACCAGTAAAGCCATAAATGAGCGCCAAGAAGATAGCAGCATAGCACTGGATCGCCCAAGGTAGCAGTTCAAGCGTACTGACACCCAAGGTAGTCGCCATATAAATGCCGGCAGCAGTCCAGGGGATCAACGGTTCGATGACGGTACAGCCATCTTCTATTGTTCGTGACAGATTTTTATTATCCAGTCCCATCCGGCGATAAGCGTCTTTGAACAATTCTGCCGGGATAAGGAGAGCCAGCTTTCCGTTGCAGGTTGCGCCCGTTACCAGAATAGTTGTTACTAAGGTTGCAGCGATAAGTTGCCCGGTTGTGTGAACAACTTGTAGAAGCCGGTTAATGATGATGGTCAAAGCGCCAGTGAGTGCTAAAGCACCGGCGAACGCGAATGCACAAAATGCAAGCAGAATAGTACTCATCATCGAGAACATACCCCCACGATTGAGCAAACGGGAGACATCGCTAACGACTCCGGTGATGTTGTGTCCCTGATCAGAGAACATCGAAAGATTGAAACCATCTATCAACGCATTAAGGCCCTGTTTAAGGGTGAGCCCCTGGAGACCTATGCCAAGTACAATAGCTAATGCACAAGCAGCAAGCATGACGGGTATCACCGGACGTTTGGTTATTGCTCCCCACAAAACCAGTATCGGCGGCAAAATCAGCAATAAATTGAAGTGATACAGGCTTTCAAGAGATTGCACGATTTCTGTGACTTTTTCCGGTGTCGCCACGTTACCCGTTAAACTTGTATGGCCCGCAATAAAATAAACAATAGCCGCTAAAACAAAGCCGGGAATAGTGGTATACATCAAATGTTGAACATGACTGTAAAGATCAGTATCGGCAACGATGGCAGCGAAGTTAGTTGAGTCAGATAACGGTGAAATTTTATCGCCGAAATACGCGCCTGAAACAACCGCGCCCGCCGCTGCCGCTAAAGACACATCAAGGCCAGCGGCAACTCCCATAAGGGCAACCCCCACTGTTCCTGCTGATCCCCATGACGTACCAGTACAAACTGAGATAACGCTCGTGATAAAGAAAGCAGCAATAAGTATGTATTGAGGGCTAATCAGTTTTAACCCCCAATACATCATGTAAGGTATGGTTCCGCTAAACATCCAGGTCCCAATTAACCCGCCTACGCAAATCAGTATCATGATCACCGGCATCGCTTTAGCCAGCTTTGCCACAATAGCATCGATAATGTCATTCCAGCGATAGCCTTGCCAATACGCTAAGGTAGCTGCTATTCCCGCTGATATCAGTAATAAGGATTCGATGCGTAAATTCAATTGACCATACCCAATAACCAACAGTAAAAGCATTGCTGCAATTGGCAGTATAGCGAGTCCCAAATTAAGCTTTTTCTTATCATCCATATTAAAATTCCAATTTCAGGTGAGTTGTTAAAACAGAATAATGAATTTATTTCGAATGAGATGTGACAGATATTACTTGTTCATGTAATTGGTTTCATGAGATATGAAATGTGATCTGTATATCGCTTTTCGCTTATGTTTATATGTAATGCTTTTTATTATTCTATCCGAAAAACGGAATCTCTGATGACAAGTTCGGCTGAGAACATATTCATTTGCGGAGCTACTTCTTTTTTGGCACTGAGCTGCAATGCCAAATTAGCCGCCCGCTGAGCCATTCGTTCTATTGGATTGTGTACGGTAGTTAAAGGGGGATAAAGATATCGGGCCGGGACAATATCATCAAACCCAACAATCGACAGTTGTTCCGGTAATTTAATTTTCTTTTGATGTAGGGATCGCATCATCCCGGCAGCCATAACATCATTAAATGTTGCTGCTGCGGTAAAGCCGATGCCACTGTCTAAGAGCTTTTCTGCTGCCAATTCTCCACCTTTTTCGTTGAATGGAACGCTAATAACCCAATTTCCAGGTACGGTGATGCCCGCATTAGCCATTTCAGCCTGATACCCCTCCAAACGGAGCCTTCTATCATCAATCGGTAGATCTGCTGTTACACAAGCAATTCTTCGATGACCGTTTTGAAGAAGGTAGTTGGTAGCAATCTGAGAGGCACTGACGTTATCTAACCAAATGCACCGGTTGGCGATAGCAGGGAAATATCGATTGATAATCACCAATCCTGGTGTATGAGCTGCATAACGTAATACATCTATATCACTTATATCACTCATTCTACTGATATGCGCTACTATTGCTTCGCATCCCTGATTAATTAAAAAATCTAAGGCGGATTTCTCAAGTTCAGCTTGATGTCCGCCACTACAAACCATCAGTTTTACTTCTTCCTGCCGGGCAATTTTTTCAACCCCACGAGCCAAAAGGGAAAAAAAAGGATCAGCCAAATTACCCGTGAGTAAACCCAACATATTCCCGCACCTTTTCGCTAATGCAAGCGCGGCAGAATTACGATGGTAGTTGAATTCACGCATGGCTTTTTCTACACGCTCACGAGTGCCTGGTTCGACGTAAGCGGTATTATTAATAACACGGCTTACAGTGGCCACGGATACTCCAGCTCGATGGGCTACGTCTTTCATTGTGGCCATAATCTCTCCTCAACAGTTATGTAAGATAAATGTGAAGAAGAATCATATCTCAATTTATTCAGATTATCATGAAAGGATTTACATACCTTATTTCAAGCGAATCATGTGAATTGGGTTTGCCTTAATAATATTAAATGAATGGCTTAACAATAGAATAAAAGCGGTTGAAAGTATGAACATGATGAGACTTTCAATATACCGATGATGAAATCCTTGATCTGACTCCGAAAATGAACTGCGAAGCTGATTCATATCATTGATTTATTGAAAGTCATGTCTCTCTGTCACTTAAATCACCCCTCTTGATTAAGTGACAGCAGAGCTGGAACATAACTATCGCCTTCAATATAGTAGGAAATGGTTCATAGATTTAAAGTATTTTGGTGGAATATAGAGATCATAATTATTTTTTTCGCAAAAAATCTTCAATTCAATAATTGATCCAATTGATAATTTCTCATAGATACTTTTAAAATACCTTTCCAAGATACGGCATGAAACGTTCATTTCATTAGCAATACTTTTATTGCTAATACCTCGGCAGAATAAAAAAATCACCATCCACTCTTTCTCTGTCAATATATTGTTAGGTGGTCTCAACCTAACAGATATAGAAGGGGAATGTTTAATATAATTGTGTACTGAAAAATGGCTTATTTCTTTAATGCGACCAATTACTCCAATACATTGGTTATTTTCATCCATTAGTGGGTATTTTTCACAAAAATAGGGATTAAGTTGTTGACCATTGCTTTGAAGATCAGCCCCAATAGATGATATTCGCTGCATAGATTGTAAGACTTTACGGTCATGTTTTTCAAAAAGGTGAGCAAGATAATTAAACGGTGTGGGTAATTCTTTAGCAGTATATCCAATGACATTAAAGTCTTCAGGTAACTTACTTAATCTGATAAATACTTTATTTGCATATATAAAACGAAGATTCTTATCTTTTACGAACCAAGAATCATGACTTTTGTCCCACATATTTGTTAACTGAGGGGTGATTTGACTCATATATGACCTTCAATAAGGTTGAATATAAATGGAAAAATATTTTAACAATCAACAAGAACAGCTATTCGTATAATTGGTCTCAGATTAAGATTGTTCTTAATCATACATTTCAAGCTCCAGTTTAGAATTGGTTGTTACAATAAAGTAACTAATTTATTTCAAATGAAATGTGAGATAAGTTTGCTGTTCATGTAACCGGTTTCATGAAGTGTAAAAATGTGACTTGTGTATCGATTTCTGATCTTGCTTATAATCCATTGCCAAGCGTCAAAAATTTTTTAAAGATAAATTAAGTAGAACTCGTATGGAGTATACCGGTTTACCTAAAACACCGGAAATTTAAGGTTATGATTAAGTAACTAGTCCTATTTAAACATTATATTTAATTTTCCTATAATAAAGAATTACATTAAAATAGATAGATAGATATTCAATAATGCACTTTATATCAAATATCACGCCACAATTCATTAATATATGGAAAAATCATGAGCCGTGGGGCGTAAAAATAGTTCTCCATATTTTACTTCTTTGGGATGGTATGAATATGTAAGATAATCAATTAACCAAAAAATGTACTTTTTAACTAATAGATTGCTAAGTATTACTATATAGCACGTTATTTTAAACATAATAAACAGGAAATTAAAACAATAAGTTAAATAATAAACAACCATTCAGTCTTCCATAACATATAAACTAGAAAATTCTTATGAAAAAAGTCAATTTTATTGCTATATTCCAGAAAAAACCAGGGAATCCAAAAGTAGGACGTTTATTTAATCTTCAAATTATCAAGGAGTTTTTATGAAGAACTATACGATATCACCTCAGATTATCAATACAATGGAAATAAGTAATGAACCTTGGGGAATAAAGGATAGTTCTTCATGTTTTATTTATAGTAATAAAGCGTTAAATGCTATCAAAAATTTCTTACCATCATTTGATTACAGTGGGCTTTATGATCATGAGCTCCCTTGGGCCGGCGCTGAATTTGCAAAGGAATATATTCATCATGATCAAGAAGTAATGAAAAAAGGGAAAAATATATGTTCACTTGAAACACATGTATTTGGTAAAGAGAAAATTATATCATCTTATTTTTGTGAAAAGATGCCTTTTTATCATGAAGATGGAAGTTGTATAGGTATTATATATCATTGTTGGAAGGCGAAGGACTATTCATTAACCCATCTGTATCAATATCATAATAAACTTCCTTCATCCATTTTACTCCAACCACCGACAGATCTTTTTACTGAGCGTGAATGGGATATTATTTTC